>CAZKWD010000406.1:0-2505 GCA_964556175.1 uncultured Rikenellaceae bacterium | reverse complement strand
ACCCAGAGAGATTTTTTGAAGCAATAATTCTTAAAACCCACAATTAATATATTTAATAGCCAAATGCAATCAATACCAAAGCAATAACAGCAAGCAGGTTCATCCAGATCATGAAGAAGCTGATAGCCTGCTTGATTTTGACCCTCGGATTAGTGTTTCTTATCAAGGTAAGGATAAGTACAACAAGGAGGACTTTAAGTATTGCCCAGAGAATATTTATCCCTTCCAGTTTGAATCCGTTCATCAGCAATGCAATCATAAAGGCAGGCAGAATAAAGAACATAATATATTTTGCCAGCTTTATCAATGCATAAGTTGATCCTGAATATTCAATAAATATACCTTCGGCAATTTCTGCTTCTGCCTCAGGCATATCGAAGGGTACAAGTGCCAGTTTTGCCTGAATACAGAATATTCCAACAATAAATAACAGGACTCCCGAAATACTTCCAATGAATGGTGAACCGGCTTGTTGTGTATTTATAATATTGTACAGGTCAAACTGTTGTCCTGCCTTCATTATTATCCCGGCAATGAACAGCAGGAAGGTAAGTTCATAGCTCAGGATCAGTTTCATCTCCCTGGAACCTCCGACGGCTGCAAGAGGATTACCTGAAGCAAGGGCGCCCATGATGTATGAAAATGAAGGTATGGTAAGCAGGTAGAAAATTACAATGAGATCACCTTTGAATCCGGTAGTGATATTAAACAGGGGCAGGAGAATAAAGACTCCGGCCATTACAGCCCCGAAAACAGCGAAAACAGGTGCAAGAAGGAACATAAGGGCAGAACCATGCTTTGGAAGGATAGTCTCCTTTACCAGCAGTAATTTGAAGAAATCGTAAAAGGGTTGTAAAAGGGGTGGTCCTTTGCGGAACTGCACCCTGGCAGTAATTTTCCTGTCGAACCATGAGAGAAAAGCACCGGTCACCGCTACAAAAAGCAGCCCGGGAAAGATAAAGAAATAAAACAGGTAATCTGCCATATTACATGTTTTCAGTGATATATAAATATTCTCTTACAAGCACTCTGTCGTTCAGGCTGTAAATATTTTTTTCAGGCGACTCATCCTCATCGGTAAGGGTAACTGTTTCAGGGGGACATGCTTCAATGAACTTTCTCAATTCGTTTTCATCAGTAAGATCATAAAACATGTCTTTGTTCCTGTGATGTTTGAAGAAGTCAGACATCATGGTTCCGAAAGGGCAGATTGTAACACACGATTTACAGGATACGCAAAGGTTGGTATGTCGGTTTATCACTCCTTGCTCATCCTTTTCGAGAGCATCTGCCGGACAAACAGCTATGCATGGTGCATCTTCACATTTCCTGCATGTAAACCTGAATATTGCCAGCTCACGGATACTCTTCAGGCCATTCGAATTTATTGATGGATAAAACATTGCCTCCGGAAGAGCAATGTTTGAATCTTCAACCATTGCAGCTCTGAGTTTTATCATATCTATCAATATCTTCTGTCCCATGATTATGTTGTAAACAAAATATATAGTTGCCCTCTGTTTTGCCTTATAACATCAGCTGGTTCATCAGCTGGAATCTTGTGTCGCTAAGTCTTTGAGATATTGTCTGAGCAATTTTTGACATAGTTTTAAAACCAAAATTGCAGTCTTTAACAAATTCTTCGTTAAGCTTGGCTGAATCCATGACCATAATCTTTGCTGGTGTAACTGCCATTACCCATGCTGTTGAAATGTGTGGTTTGAAGATAGCTGACCATGAAAAGAGTTGTCCCTCCTCAACGGTTCCGAGATGTATTCTTTTTTCTAATGGCAGACTTATGCCAAGTGAAAGAGTTCCTTTAAGAAGAACAGAAATATAGTTAAGTTCATCATATTGTTCAAAAAGTATCTCTTTTACTTTATACTCTCTCACCGAACTGGTCGATAGGATTGTTCCCAGCTGCATATCAGTGTAGCTGTCAAAAAACCTTATTTCCTTAAGATCATTAATAGTAATTTTCATCGTTTATTCCATGGTTGATTAAATAAATCAAATTACCAAAATATCCCTTTTATTTCCAGATATCCGGTGTGTTCTTCAATTCGCTGTAAGTAAATACCGGTCCATCCTTACAGACAAAGTACTCGCCCATCATGCAGTGCCCGCATTTACCGAGACCGCACGACATGTTTTTTTCCATTGAAAGGTAGATCTGTTCATCAGTATATCCCATTTCAAGTATCCTGATTGTCCCGAACTTCATCATTATGGGGGGGCCACAAACAACTGCTACAGAATTTTTTATATCAACGGTTACCTTATCGAGCAATTTTGTAGCCACACCTACAGATTCATTCCATTCCTCGTCCGGCTGATCAACAGTACGGTAAGTTTCAAACTTCTTTATGCTGTTAAGCCTGTTGAAGAGAGGTTTATATATACAATCAGATGGGCTTTTAGACCCATAGCATAGTATCACTTTTTTAAGTTTATCGTTTATGTGTTCCAGTGCATACAGCAGCGACCTTATTGGAGCCAGTCCGC
>CAZKWD010000405.1:0-2514 GCA_964556175.1 uncultured Rikenellaceae bacterium | reverse complement strand
TATAGTTACAGTATTGTATTATGCAGAAATGTTGATTCTCTACTTGTTGCCCTGGAAAATGAATATTATGAGAACTGCTTTGGTTTTTTTGATGAACGAATCAGGAAATACGGGCAACAGCTTACAGGTACAGGTTTTTATTTTATTGATAACCAGGGAGGAAGATCATATTACCTTGGCAAATTATTATTCGGGCAGGATTCCGGGTATACAAATGGCTTATTCATAGAACTTTACAGCAATGTAAATGTCTTTCAGCAGGGTTATTCTGAATTACTGCTCGACAAAAAATTCCGCGGATATTCAGAACTGAGAGACTACTCTTTTGCAAAATATATTAACGGTGAGATTGTTCTTAAATATGGTGAATTTGCCTATAATAAGGCTGATGACAACTATGTGGATAAGGATTCCGAATACCGGATTTTTAACAGCGAGGGATTCAGACATATAGCTTACAGGAACGGCAATGCCACGGTTGTGATAAGCCGGCCGGAAATAACAATACGGGATATTGTCGTCTCCTTTGCCTACCTGTTTGCCTTCATTTTCATCTTTATCAACCTTATTATGATGATGATAAGGCCTCCTGCATTAAGAAGTCTGCAGAACCTGAACTTCCGTCAGAAGCTCCAGATGTCATTTATCGGAATATTGTTGTTCTCCTTCATACTGGTAGGTATTGTTGTAACTGTTTTTACAATAAGGCAATTCAGGACAAAACACAATGAAAACATTAAGGAGAAGATGAATTCTGTTTATACTGAGCTTGACAACAATTTATCAAATGAGGATCAATTGTCAGCCGACTGGAGTAATAATGCCAATTCATCATTAAATGAGCTGCTGATTAACCTTTCGAATATTTTAATCACCGATATAAATCTTTATGATCTGAACGGATTAATGATGGCTACATCACGGCCTGAAATATTTTACCGCAATCTTACAAGCATGAGGATGAACAATCTGGCTTTTATTAATCTTAAGGACCTTACAAAAAGTGAGTATATTCAGACAGAGTCAATTGGCAGCCTCAGATATCTCTCAGCTTATGGCCCTTTCTATAATGCTGAAGGAAAGGTTCTGGCATATGTAAATCTTCCTTATTTCAGGATGCAAAGCCTGCTGGCGAGAGATATTTCCAACCTGGTAGTTGCTGTTATTAATTTCACACTACTTCTGATATTGATCACAATGAGCTTTGCCGTGTTTATAAGTGACAGGCTGACCTCTCCTCTTGCAATGCTCGGGGAAGGTATTGCCAGCGTTGAACTTGGTAAAAAAACCGAACATCTTATATACAAGGACAATGATGAGATTGGTGAGCTGGTTAAGCAGTACAACAGAATGGTGGATGAGCTTGAGGAGAGCGCTGATAAGCTGGCAAATTCAGAAAGAGAGTATGCATGGAGGGAAATGGCCAAACAGATCGCCCATGAGATAAAAAATCCTCTCACACCGATGAAACTTAATGTGCAGCAACTCGTTAAATCATGGAAGGATGGTGTGCCCGGCTTTGAAAAGAAACTGCAAAACTTCTCAAGGAACCAGATCGAATATATTGAAACCCTTTCATCAATAGCATCGGCATTTTCATCTTTTGCAAAGATGCCGGGCAGTAAACCGGGACTGGTCAATCTGATTGAACAGATACATACAACACTCGAGCTTTTCAGGAATACCGCCAATGTAACATTCTGGGTCAGGTGGCCCCATGAGAGCAAGGTCTTTATCTATGCCGACAAAGAGCATCTGAACGGTATCTTCTCAAATCTTTTCAAGAACAGTATACAGGCAATTCCCCCGGGCAGGCAGGGTCTTGTAAAAGTGTCACTTGAAATCAGCGGCAGCAAAGTAGTTGTAGCAGTAGCTGACAATGGTACCGGGATCCCTGAGTCGTTGCAACAGAAGCTGTTTACTCCCAACTTCACTACAAAATCATCAGGAACAGGACTGGGCCTCTCAATTGCAAAAAAATATGCCGAGGGCGCCAATGGAAGGATATGGTTTGAATCGGAGGCTGAAAAAGGGACAACTTTTTATATAGAATTTCCCCTGATGTATACTGTTGAAAAACCCGGTGAGACTCCTAAAGTATGATAAGAGGAAACTATAAAATGTAATTATTTAGTTATATTAGCAGTTCATTTTCGGCTTTAATGACAGTAAGTTTGTCACACCATATCAAGTGGTTAATATTGAGTCTGTTAATAGTTGCAGGATTTAATACTTACCTGTCTGCTCAAACTAGTATAAGCGGTGTTATAAACCAGTATGCAAGAGTCAACTCTATTGACGTTGACTATGTAATTATTGATGACGAAACCCAGTTCGACCAGTTTGCCGTTGGCGATACCGTATTGCTTATACAAATGAAGGGAGCCAGGATATATGCAAAAGAAGATAATTCATACGGATATGGTTATGCTCTTTACGGACAACCGGGGCAACATGAGTTTCTTACAATTCTATTTGTCAATGATCCTACAAATACGATTGTCTTTAGAAGCA
>CAZKWD010000404.1:0-2525 GCA_964556175.1 uncultured Rikenellaceae bacterium | reverse complement strand
AGCATACCGGCAAACAGATCTGTGGATTGTCCCCAGGAAATTACCTTACCACCACCATTTACAAACAACATCAGTTTTGCACGTCCTTTTTTATCCATCCCTTTCTGATAGTCGGGATGATAATTGCTCATAGAAGGATTATCTTCAGACCCCGGTTTACCATTCAAAAGGTAGTTTTTACCTGTGCCGGGAAAGATCACTATGTCATAATTCTTTTCAAAATCGGTTTTTTCGAATTCATCAGGGTGAAGCACGGTATAAGGTAATTTATATGTATCGAAAAGATAACGGGTCCATCCGGCATCCATATCGTGAAAGTAAGTTTCAACGAGGACTATACGAGGCATTGTAACAGCCGATAATTTCAGTTTTCCCGGCTCCTCGATAAATCCGGGTTCAGTGAGTGATTCTTTTGCTATGCTGTTAAGCAGGTCCACATTATCGCCCTGTATGACAAAACTTCCTTTTCCATAAGTCCTGCCATCTATCTTTGCCTCCTGGTTAAGGCGGCTCACCTTTAAACCATTCTGCATAGCGATAAATGCTGCCTTAAAGCTGCCATTGCTGGTAACGGGGAAGATGGCAGGAAGTTTATAGTTATCCTTCAGCGGATTATAAATATTTGTAAGTAGTTCCAGTTTTGCTTCGAAACTGGTATCGCGCGTTTTGATTTCACGTGATTTCAGTCCCCTGTGGAGAGGTAATGACCAGCTTGTAACATCATAGGGACGCATAATTTCCCCTCCGGGTGTGAAATGTCTCACCGGAAAATCCTGTTTTTCCATTACCTCCTTTACAAATGACCGGAATGGTTGTGCCAGTGGGTACACTATATCACCCGCTTTCAGGTTGATGCCCTCAAGTGTATAATTTTCAGTAAGTTGGAAAGTATTAATACCCTGTTCCTTCATGAGCTCCACCAGTGCAATAAATTCGCTCTGGTCAGCCTGTTCAGCCGGAACCACGTAGTAATACGGAGCTTCTGTTTTACCTTTCTCCACCTCCCTTTTGCAGACGTCATTCCTGTATTTGAGAATATCATCTTTAAGGAGTGAAGAAGTTTTAATAGTGGAAAGAGTGGATTCAATTTCAAGTCTGACAATATCACCCAGCCGCCACCAGCCTCCCGGCCATGGAAGGGGGAAATTAATGCTTTTTTCATATTCCGAGAGTCCTTTCCCGACCCCTAGTTCATTTGGTTCAATGTATACCGGTGATGCCTCTTTTACGCTTGCTGCTTCTGTAAGCATTCCTATTACATTTTTCCACATGCAGGTACCTGTTGATCCGGGCCAGTAATCATCAAATATGGTCTTTTGTCCCACGCCGGAAATCCCGGCACTGGTAAGGTCGCGCAGCATATTGGTACCAAATATGCCGGTCCATGTCCATAATTCGGCATCTATATTTTCTGCAATTGGATCAGTGGAGGGGGGAACAAAATAACGGATGTTTGTTGATCCCATCTGGTGTTTCTCGATCATCACCTGCGGAAACCAGTCAAGGTTATATATACGTGCAATTGCTTTTGTGTCCTCCTGGGAGAGTGTAACAAAGTCACGATTATTATCATGACCGATGTATTTATGGTATACTCTTGGTAATGAGGCGCCTTCATATTGTGTACCTTTGTATTTATTATAGTTCTCGACCACAAAATCCATCCCGTCGGGATTATGGTTTGGCACTGCCATATATACAACATCATCCAGATATTTCTTTATTAACGGATCATCAGAGGTTATAAGCTGATATGCGATTAATGGCAATGCCTGAGACGGTGCAACTTCAGTGGAATGCATCGAAAGTGTTGCCAGGAAAAATACCTTTCCATCCTTTATATATTCATTTTGTTCTGATTCTGTGAGATTCGGGTTAAGTGCCAGCTCCTTGTTAATTTCGCGGAGCCTGTCAAGATTATTGATATTCGCTTCGGATGATATGAAAGCAATATACATCTTCCTGCCCATGGGGCTCTGTCCGTTCTCAACGAGCTTTACCATGGGTGATGCCTTATCAAGCTTTGCAAGGTAATCAATCAGTTGTTCATAACTGAAAAGCATGTAATCAGAGCCGGGAACAAATCCGAAATGTTCTTCGGGTTTCGGTATTACAAATTGTGCAAAACCTCTTTGAGGAGCGATAATGCTAATTATGAAAACAAGCATTATGCCTGATGTCAATAAGTAAAATCTTTTCATGATTCAAAATATTATAAGGAGAAATAAATGTTAAATCTATGCAGGTGATTCTATCATATCATTTTCAAATTTAAATCAAAGCCATGCTAAATGCAAAAATTTCTTTATCACGTCCTGGCAGAATATATAACAGGGGCGTTGCATGCAACGCCCCTGCATTTTTTTAATAAATTTGTTAAGGGAAACTTGATTAATCATTTATTAAAATATAAGCAATGAAAAAATCACACATCTCTAATTACTGGGTTATCCCTGTATTTCTGCTAAGCTTTTCGGTTTTAGCTCAGGCTCAATACATTAATTTTGATGAAGAGGGTCAGAATT
>CAZKWD010000403.1:0-2539 GCA_964556175.1 uncultured Rikenellaceae bacterium | reverse complement strand
CTTGCCGTAAAATACCAGGCGGGATTGAGTCAAAGCAATTTCATTGATAAAGAGAACATTAAGGTTGAATTATCACCAGCTGCGTCAGTTGCACTGATCAGAGAATTATATGCAAATGCCCTTACCCTGTTGAGAAATGAGAATAATATTCTGCCGATAAAAAACCTGGATAAGATCAAAATAGCCACGGTTGCTGTAAATAAAACAAAAACAACATTTTTTCAGCATAGAATTTCACAATACCGGCAGGCGGATAATTTTTGTATTGATCCTACAGATGACAAAGCTGCGAATGATCTGCTCAACAGGCTCTCTTCCTACGATATAGTAATAGCAGGGATATACGGAACAAATTATCGTGCCCGCAGCGGCTTTGGCATAAAACCTGAAATGTCCGGATTTATCAGGAAACTGGTTGATAATCAAAAAACTATCGTCACATGGTTTGGAAATCCCTATGCCATCGACAGGGTAGGTGCCCTGAAAGATGCTGCTGGCCTTCTGCTGTCATACCAGGGAAACCGGTTCACAGAAGACCTGTCGGCACAGTTGATCTTTGGAGGTATAGGAGCACGAGGGGCATTACCGGTTACTATTAACGATATGTGGCCCTATGATTTCGGAATATTAACGCCGGGGAATATAAGAATGCAGTACGGGCTACCTGAAAATGCAGGGATTTCATCAGCGCTTCTTGAAGGGAAAATTGATTCAATAGTGGAAATAGGGCTGAAAGCAAAAGCATATCCCGGTTGTGAAGTAATGGTCGCAAGGAAAGGGACTGTAGTATTTCATAAAACATACGGATACCATAACTACGACAACAGGATAAGGGTACAGGATGATGATCTTTATGACCTGGCTTCAGTAACAAAGGTCTCGGCAACACTTCCAGGATTAATGCATCTGGACAGTGAAGGGAAATTCTCTCCTGATGAAACCCTTGGAAGCTATTTGCCCTATTACAGACATTCAAACAAAAATGAGCTTCTTATGTCGGATATATTGTCTCACCAGGCCGGGCTGACCTCATGGATCCCCTTCTGGAAAGAGACGGTAAAAAAAAACGGGGAGTTTAAAAGGAATATCTTTGATTACAGGTCGTCCAGCAAATATCAGCTTGAGGTTGCCCAGTGGCTCTTCATAAATGATAATTACAGGAATAAGATATTTAAAGAGATAAAAAAATCGCCGCTCGGCGAAAAGAAATATCTCTATTCCGATCTTGCCTTTATAATTTCGCCGGATATAATTGAAAAGCTTACCGGTGAGAAATGGCATGATTATGTCACTGCAAATATCTATAACAAGTTAGGCGCCGGCGATATATGCTTTAATCCATGGATGAAATATCCTTTAAGCCGTATCGTACCCACAGAATATGACTCGTTGTTCCGCAAGCAGCATCTGCACGGTACAGTTCATGATGAGGGAGCAGCAATGCTTGGAGGTATTTCGGGACATGCGGGCCTATTTGCCACTGCCAATGATCTTATGAAGCTTATGGAGATGTATCGCCGTATGGGGTCTTACGGCGGGGAACAGATAATAGCGAGAGAGGTGCTGGAACAATACACCAGGGTTCAGCATCCTGAAAATGATAACCGGCGCGGACTGGGATTTGACAAACCTCTTCTGGATAATGCTGAGCTGCCGCAGGAGGAGTCTTATCCTTCAAAAAGCGCCTCACCTTCCAGCTTCGGACATTCGGGATATACCGGCACGTTTGTATGGATCGATCCGGAATATGAAATAACCTACGTCTTCCTTAGTAACAGGGTAAACCCCACGAGAAACAATAACCTGTTATCTGATCTCAGCATCAGGGGAAATATCCTTCAGGCAGTCTATGATTCAATCAGGGAATAGCATTATTCAAAAGATCAACTTGTCCCTTTTCTATAATCTGCCTTTCTCAATAAATCGTTTTGACATTCTGTCTTCAGGATGTTTTTTCGAGAAATCAACCCAATATTTCGAGATTGTTGTTTTTATCTCTTTTCGGAGCAGCCAGAGACCTATCAGGTTAGGAACTGCCATAAAAGCGATTGTTATATATGAAAGCGACCAGATTATTGTTGTATCGGTGAACGAAGCAATGAAAAAGGCTATCACAAAAATGATCCTGTACCAGATTACAGATTTTGGACCAACAAGGTATGTTAAGGCTCTGTCGCCGTAATAGGACCACGAAATGGCAGTGGAGAATGCAAAGAGCAGTAATCCAATACTCACAATGTATTGACCCCATTCACCCAGTATACTGTGTTTAAAGGCTTCCGCTGTAAGCGGCGCACTGTGTATCAGTGATTTACCGGTAACGGAAATGGAAGAGGAAGGTGGTTTCCATTGACCATCCGTAACATCTATCTCGCCGGTATAGAGTTCTTTATTGTCATAGAATGCAAAGTTTTCAGCTAATGATCGTGCAGCTATAAGCGAAACAGGTGTTATCATCTTTCCTTCAACTATATCAAGCTGGCCGTCAAAGAGAGGAAGTGCTTTACCCTTCCTGATAAAATCCTGTACCATTCGTTTA
>CAZKWD010000402.1:0-2552 GCA_964556175.1 uncultured Rikenellaceae bacterium | reverse complement strand
ATATCTTCACCTTTTAAAATATCCCCGTTACCATCACGGGCAATAGACATGTAGTTGAAGCCATCAGGTACCTGAGCTGAGATAGTATAACTAAAGGCTATAAATACACAAAATGGCAGAATAAATTTCAGATTTTTCATTGCGGCAGATGTGATTAGAATAAAAAAGAAAAATTAGTGAATAATTTTGAATCCACCTGCCATTTTTTGACTAAATGGCAAAAATGTTCTATAAACATCTGCAAAATATAGATATAAGAAATTCAAGCCAGGGATGGCCTGTATGTCTTTCCGTTAATTCTCATTCAACCGGCACCTCTTTATTCACCACCGGGCTGACGGATACGGGACGATCAGCAATTTTATGCTCTTTATTATCGGCAGGTTCCCAGCCCATTATGAGGTACAAGGCAAAGAAACCTATTACATAGGCAACTGCGATATGCCACCCTTTCAGAATCCTATGGAATTTATCCTGCTGATGAGCTCCGAACCAGGTAAAGAATATAAAGGCAAAAATTGCTGCTACATATGCATGAAGTACATTTAAATCCGAAACTCAGTCAATCCACATCATTGTAGTGGTAGATAACATTTTGGTTTTAAGAATTTATGTTGCATATTTGCATGATTTTTTCAAAGCCAACAAAAATCTCCATACTCTTTCAATGAATGATTTTTCCGTTTATGGAGTTGAATGAGGCTTAAAATAAGGGGGGGGAACAGAATATTGATCAAAAAACAGACGACAGATGCAGAACAAACTTGAAGAACTGACAGAAAAAATATACAAAGAGGGTATTTCCAGGGGGGAAAAAGAGGCTGAGGAAATTATCTCAGAAGCCAGGGCAGAAACAGATAAGCTAATCAGAGGAGCTGAGAAAGAAGCTGAGGCAATAATTGAGAAAGCTAAAAAGGATGCTGAAGAGCTGAAGAAAAGCACTGTTTCCGAGTTAAAGATATCTTTTCGTCACGCGGTCAATTCACTGAAGCAGGATATAGAGAAGGTTATCGCCGGCAAGATAGTGGAACAGCCCGTTTCGGAAGTTTTTTCCGACAAAAAGTTAATAGCCCGGCTCATTGAATTGATTGCTGAAAAGTGGACCCCCGGCGATAGTAATGCAGGAATTGAAGTATTCATTCCTGAAGAGATAAAAACAGAAATTGAAAAATATTTCAACGGGGAAACCAGGAAAGCCCTTGCTAAAAGGATCATACTGCATCCTGTAAAATCGATGGAAAAGGGCTTCGAAATCCGTCCTTTAGGGAAAGATTATAAGGTCAGTGTTACCGAAAGTGATTTTGTCAGTTTTATAAAGGAATTTCTGAGACCAAAACTGATTGACCTGTTGTTTTAATGGAATAGGATAATGCTGAAAGAGCACTATTATTATCTTGTTGCAGGACTTGAAGACCTGGCGTTCGACACAGGCAAAGGTTACACAGAGATGGCTGAATTCAGGGGAGAGCTGAAGAACAATCTTCACCCTTCCGATTATAAGCTGATATCTCTCCTTTTCCTGCCTTATGACAATAATAACTTTATTGCATTTTCTGAAGGCAAAACTGATGTATGGGATCCTTTCGGAAGCTACTCCGCAAGCGATTTTGAGGAACAAAAGAGGATTAATAAATCAATCCTCAGGGAAAAGAATATTCTGCCTGACTATATGGTGGAATTGCTCGCAGAACGTGGTGACAACGAAGAGGTTATTGACAGGGTCTCGGCCTGGAAAAAACTTGCCGAAGGCTATATCAGGCTGGCTCTGAATTCAGGGAACAGGTTTCTTGAAGAATGGATCAGGTTTGACAGGGATCTGAATAATATTCTTGCTCTTATAAATGCTAAGGACCTTAACCTGGACGCAAACAGGTATATTATCGGTGATGATCCGTTTGCGAAAGAGCTTATCGAATTGTTCAATTCGGGGAAAGATTTTGCGATACCTGTAGAACCTGAATATGCCCCGATGATTTTCAGGATCGCCGTTGAAAACGAATTTCTTGAGAGAGAAAGAAAAATTGACCTTGCCCGCTGGAATTCTATTGACTCCATGACTTTTTTCGAATACTTCACCATCGATCTGATTCTGGGATATATAATAAAGTTATTGATTGTTTTAAGATGGAAACGGTTAGATCCTGAAACAGGAAGGATGATGCTTCAGAAATTTATCGGAGAGATGGAAGCGCAGGTTGTGTCGGGCGATTTTAACATAAAGTATTAAATTGCTTGTTTCAGACTATACGAAACAGGCAGATTACAGAATAGTAACAGTATGAATTTATTTGTTGTGTATGCTGACTAAAGGAAAGGTAAATGGTATAATATCAAATCTGGTTATTATTGAGGCTGATGGACCGGTTTCCCAGAATGAAATATGCATGATAGAACACGGTGGTATAAAATTGATGGCCGAAGTGATAAAGCTGCAAAAAACCCAGGCGTTTGTACAGGTTTTTGAGAGCACACGTGGATTGCGAATAGGTTCGGAAGTCGAGTTCACCGGCAGTATGCTCGAGGTAACACTCGGTCCGGGTATTCTCTCACGC
>CAZKWD010000401.1:0-2555 GCA_964556175.1 uncultured Rikenellaceae bacterium | reverse complement strand
TACCTATTGAATACCCGTGCTGCTCAACGGAAGTGAGAGGAGGATCAGTAAGGTCAGACGCGGTTTTGTTTTTTTCATTTTCTACTAATGTGTGTTAAAAAAATTGCCTGGAATGAAAATTTTTACTGTACGAGAGTAAACTTAAGGCTGAATCCGAAATTTGTATTCGAAGTAGGGAAGGTACTTGCCACAAAAGGATTATTCATGGTGTGATCGGCAAAGACCTGAAGGTTAAACCTGTCGCTAAGGATATAATCGGCTGTTAGTCCCGCTGTAAAAACCTTTTGGCCCGCAACCGGCTGATTTACATCCTCAACCAGTTTCCTTGCAAGTGTTTTATTATCGCGGATTGAGAGGTCGAACCGCAGATTCAGATCACTCTTAAGTATCTTCTGTCCACCCCCGGTTTTAAGAATTATCTGCACCTCATCAAACCGGTATCCTGCACCAATAACCAGCTCATTGGTGCGGGCATCTGCAATCTGGTTGCTCGTAAGGTTAAGCGATACAGTACGTGACTTTCTCCATTCAAACCGGGTCGTGAGGCTGTTCTTCCAGTTCATATCAATATTTATTAAAGGACTGAACTGTTCATTAATGGTAACAACATTAATTTCGTATTGCTGTATGTAGTTATTCTGAAGATCCCTTATTGAGGTTATACCATACGTATCTTCAAGATAGTTCAGGTTGGTTGTATAGCTCCCTATCTGGAATGTGCTTCTGTATTGATGTGAGAGATTTATGGATCTGAATACTCTCTGTATAAATTCAAATTTCGAAAGTCCGTCAAATGTTATTCTCCAGTTAGGCATCATCCTCATCGCTGAGGGAAAAGTTGCAAGAGTTACCTTTTCGGGATCTGATTTTGTATAGGCAGCAAGAAATGCAGGTATCATAACCTCCCTTGAAGTTTTTCCATATCCGCTTTTATAAGGGCCCTCTAAAGGTTCACCGGTAACAGGATTAATATCCGGATTATATGCAGGATCGACTTTAGATCTTTCCCTTGCTCTCCTTTCGGAAATAATTACCAGGTTCTCCTTGAATGCTTCAAATGTCGGGGAAATATAATTATCCTTTTTTGATATTTTCTCAAATGCTGTACCCCACGATATTACTGATATTGAGAAATTTCCGTTAACGATCCTGTTACGTGTGCTGTCGGGGAAGTTGCCATTTGCATCAGCAATATAGTAAGAACTTACACTTTCGAGAAATCTCCTGTCGGCATTGACATCGATCCTCATACCGGGGAATGGTTCTATCATACTGCGGGCAGTTATATCAAACTTATTGTTATATGAGGCCGGAGTATTGAGCAGGGTATCTGTTGAGAGCCAGCCATTGGAAACTGCCCTGTCAAAGAACCTTCTGTCGCTGTATCCGAGTACGAATGGCCAGCCCGGTGCAGTAACGTTATTGTATTCCGACATTCCGAGATATTTTGTACCTGGCATATAACCCGGGAGAAACTGTCCTTGTGAAGAGGTAACAGTCAGACTTGCGGATCTTACTCCCATTAAGGCTCTGAGTATATATTCTCCGGTTATTATCAGGGGATTACGTTTAACCGGGACGCGTCCCTCTATCGTTACCTTTGCTCCATTTACCTGTTCCGTGGTTGTAAAATTGATCCTGGAGCTGTTTACAATATCAACATTTCCTTTAATCTCCTCGCCTGTATCACTGACTATTTTGACTTTAACATCTGTTGTCCCGAGGCTATGTACTATTCCCCTTATAGCATTCGGCCTGAAGTTCACATTATCCCTGGTGTATGTTACTGTCCTGTATTCAGGCTTCCTCCTTTGTGCAGCATCAGGGCGTGTATTGTTTTCTATATTCTTAAGAAACCTTGATTTGCTATAGAGTGTTGCCAGGTTTGCCATGGTTGTAAATGTAAGCTCATTGTGGTTCTTGATTGAATTACCAATGTTTATGTTCATGGTATCGGGGTATAGAGGACCGGCCAGCCATGTATAATCAGCCCCGAAACGGGCATTGGCATTTACCCACGAGAGAAAAGGCAGCTTATTTATGGGAATTGTATATGTCGCATTTATGAAGTGGTTATAGGTAGTTGTCCTTCCGAAATTCTTCAGATTTGTCATTACCGAATCACGCCAGAGATCATATCTGTTACCATACCGTTCCTTGTCAACGCCACCTTCAGGTTCATCTATTCTTGCGAGATTTGTTGCGGTGAAATCTACTTTTAACTGGCGTGTAATATCATACTTGAAATCATATATCCTGCTCCATTCAAAGTCTTTCCTGTAGGTCGGAGTAATACGCAGATAAGGATTATTTATGTTCCTTGTTTTCACCTCGTTATAATAACGTGCCAGGCCGGTTCTGAAAGAGATGCTTTTAGGGAAAATATAGAAATTGAAATCCTTTATTAGCCTGAATACCTGGCTGTTAAGGAACTTCATGTTTTTAAAGGGGACAACATTTGCTGGTTGTGCCTGGTAGTTATAAGCTAGTCCGCCGCGGTAGTTTTTCTCAAGGTTTATTTCGGTTTTAATATTGCTGCGGTATATTTCGTTATA
>CAZKWD010000400.1:0-2566 GCA_964556175.1 uncultured Rikenellaceae bacterium | reverse complement strand
GAACCGTATTAAGTATATTGCTGCATATCAGGTTGCACCAATTTCTGCCATAACTCATGTGGCAGAGGTTGCTAAAATTGAAAAATACAAGGATACCAATAAGTATATCGTATATTTTAAAGAGCCTGCAAAAGAAATCAATCCAGTAAAATTAGATACTAAGAAAAAGGGTACTGCCCCGCAAGCTTCAAGGTATACTACTTATGAAAAGTTGATTAAGGGGAAAGTATTGTCGGATGTGTTTTAACCTTACATTTCGATAATTATTATCAAATCAATATGTTTATACAATTTTGATCTTAAGCTAAAATTTCTTCAAAATACTAATCACCTGCATTTAATGCTAATTATCAATCATTTACAAACATGTTAATTAAAATAGACCAATTTATGTAGATAATATACTATAAAATATTTGGATTTTTCAATTATTCAATTTATTTTTGTAGATAATATACTGAGAATAAATTTGAGAACTACATTAAAAAATATCACTATTGTTACTTCAGGTATATATATAGCACCAGACGTACATGGTAATACATATTATCTGCAGGCAAAACATTTTAATTATAAAGGAGTTATAGAAATATTGCCTGAACAAGAGGTTTGGCTTAATGAAAAAAATGGGAAACATTTATTAAAAACAGGAGATATACTATTTGCGGCAAAAGGCACTAAAAATTTTGCTGCTGTCTTTAATAAGAGAATTGGTGATGCTGTCGCTTCATCTACATTCCTGATCTTGAGAATAAATGATCAGTTTAAAAATAAAATTATTCCTGAATATATTGCCTGGTGGTTAAATAGTGAAGGAATTCAGAAATTATTAAAGAATTCAGCTGTCGGTAGTGCACTTCCATCTATCTCAAAGAGTGTTCTGCAGAAGGTGGATATATATATTCCTGAAATTAATAAACAACAGTTAATTTTAAAAATTGCCGAATTAAGGGATAAAGAGTCAGAATATTTCCGGAAAATTGATAAACTGCGAAAATCACTCATTCAAAGAAAAATACTTAATAGCATATTTAATAATAAATAGTATGGAAAATAAGATTACACAAAAGGAGATTAATAATATCGTCTGGAAGGCGTGCGATACTTTCAGGGGAGTAATTGATCCATCCCAGTATAAGGATTATATCCTCACAATGTTATTCCTGAAATATGTCAGTGATGTCCATAAAGATAAGTACCAGGAATACTTGAATAAATATAATAACGACAAAGCAAGAGCTGAAAGGGCAATGAAACATGAACGATTTATTGTCCCTGCACATTGTTCTTTTGATTACTTGTTCCAGCACAGGAATGAAGCCAATATCGGTGAACTGATCAATATTTCTCTTAATGATCTTGAAGAAGCAAACAGAGAGAAACTGAGCAGTGAAGATGGCAGCGGGTTATTCAGAAATATTGATTTCAACAGCAGTAACCTTGGTGATACAAAAGATAAAAATACTCGTCTGAAAAATTTACTCATAGATTTCAGTGATAACAGACTCGATCTTCGTCCTTCTCATCTCCTGGGTACTGATTTGATTGGAAGCGCTTATGAATATCTGATAGCAAATTTTGCTTCTGATGCAGGCAAGAAAGCCGGTGAATTCTATACTCCGGCAGAGGTCTCAACGTTGATTGCTAAACTCACAAAATCTAAACCCGGATCAAAAATATGTGATCCTACATGCGGTTCAGGTTCATTATTAATTAAAGCAGGACGTGAAGTAGGATCCGGTAATTTTTCACTGTATGGTCAGGAAGCCAACGGCAGTACCTGGGCCCTTGCAGTAATGAATATGTTTCTTCATGGTTTTGATAATGCAACAATCCGGTGGGGTGACACAATTAATAACCCAAAGCTGAAAGATGGCGATACTCTGATGAAATTCGACACTGTTGTTGCTAATCCGCCTTTTAGTCTTGATAAGTGGGGAGCTGAAAATGCAGGTTCCGATAAATATAACAGATTCTGGAGAGGGATCCCGCCGAAAAGTAAAGGCGACTGGGCTTTTATCTGTCACATGATTGAGACGACTTACGAAGGCAAAGGCAAGGCGGGAGTCGTAGTACCTCATGGTGTTCTGTTCAGAGGTGCCTCTGAAGGTAAAATAAGACAAAAAACAATTGAAGAAAATCTTCTGGAAGCGGTAATAGGATTACCGGCTAATTTATTTTATGGTACAGGTATCCCGGCAGCAATACTGGTTTTTAATCGGGGAAAAGAACAGAACAGGAATATCATTTTTATTGATGCCAGCCGATCATTTGAACAGGGTAAAAACCAGAATAAACTGCGACAATCTGATATCGAGCATATTGTTGATACCTACATGAAATTCAATAAAGGTGATCTGGCACCCGGAATTGTTGAAGATAAATATTCATACGTTGCAACATTTGAGGAGATCAATGAGAATGAATTTAACCTTAATATCCCCAGGTATGTGGATACTTTTGAGGAAGAACCTGAAGTGGATATTAAGGCAGTTCAGGATGAAATAATTAAACTGGAATCTGAATTGAAAGAGGTTCAGAAAGAAATGGAAAAATACCTTAAAGA
>CAZKWD010000399.1:0-2571 GCA_964556175.1 uncultured Rikenellaceae bacterium | reverse complement strand
GAATAATAAAAGTTGAGGAGTGAAACGACGAACCGAAGCGAAGCGGAGCTCGGCGAAGCCAAATCCCGCATGGCGGGAACAAAAGGAAAAAGATAAAAGTTGAAATTCTCCTTCATCCCGATAAATCGGGACTACGGAGGATGAAAAGGGTTGAAGGGGGTTGAAATTTTAAAGAAAATATTATAGTTTAAAGTACAATACAATCTCTAATGTTATTAATATTGTAAGAGGTTTTCATTCAGGGCTGTCTGAAATCTTTTTAACAATCACGTAAGATTATGAAAGCCAGGCTATTGCTGATCTGTTTTATTTTTTTATTGTTCACATCATCCTGTTATGTGGTAAAATATACCCATTCACAGGTAATGGATATGGCAATACTGGATAAAACAGAAGATGAAATACTTAACAATTTCGGAATACCTGATGAAAGAGAAACTGGAGGTTATTTTGAAGTATGGAGTTATTATGATTATGGACAAAAGCCTATAAGTATTGAACTTCCATCATCTTCTGCCAGCAGAACAAATATCAGGGTAAATCCTTCATACGGTGTAGCTAACAGAACTGCTGATATTTATGAAGGAGGAGTTATATACAGGAGAGCTAATGATTATATAAAAGTTACTTTCCAGAATGGAAGAGCTATCCAGTGGAGTACCTCAGGAATTGATTATACAGTTGAAGAATTTAAACCAGTAAAGACTGTTTTTACAATCTTTGGAAGTGTCGTATTGAGCACGGGACTAGTAATTTTACTTCTTTAACTACATAAAATACAGTAGAGACGTTGTATGCAATATCTCTACTGTATTGTAATTAAACTAAATAAAGAATTCTTTTCACAATTTAATCTTATTCGCTATGAAACATCTGAAGATTTTGTTAATTCTTATTGTAAGTGCAACCGTTGTATTGGCAGGTTGTTCTACATGGAGTAAAACCGTTAAAGGAGCTGTTATCGGAACAGCTGCAGGTGGTGCTGTTGGTGCTGCTGTAGGTCAGGCTGCAGGCAATCCGGCCCTTGGAGCAATTATTGGGGCTGCAGTTGGTGGTACTACCGGTACTATTATCGGCCATCATATGGACAAGCAGGCTGAAGAGCTTAAAGAAGCGGTTCCCGATGCAACCGTTGAAAGAGTCGGAGAGGGAATCACTGTTGAATTTAGCAGTGCTGTTCTATTTGCAGTGAACAAATCGGACCTCTCAACCGAGGCCAGGGGAAATCTCGATAAGCTTGTAACCGTCCTGAATACTTATCCTGATACAAATATTGAAGTTCAGGGACATACAGATGACACTGGTACAGAAGCATATAACCAGACATTGTCCGAAAAGCGTGCTACATCAGTATCAGGTTATCTTGCAGAAAAAGGTATTGATGCCGTCAGAGTTACTACCAAAGGTTACGGTGAACTGGCTCCCAAGTATGATAATACCACCGATGACGGCAGAACCCAGAACCGGAGGGTAGAATTCCTGATAACCGCTAATGAGAAAATGATTGCTGATGCTGAAAAAGAAGCAGAAAAATAAGCCTTCTATCGCTAAATCATAAATCAATAAATAGAGACGCCTTGCCAGGCGTCTCTACTTATTAATATTTTACAATGTGAATCCCACGACAATGTAAAATCTTTCCAGGTCAGGATTGATTATTAATTGTCCTGTCACAGGAATATTGAAAGTTTCCGTTACCCTGATGTTCTGCGATATTCCTAATCCAACATTACAGATATTAAATTTATCTTCACCATTGGATGTGTCAGTAGTATGCCATCCGTCACCTGCTCCAATGAAAATGTTGAAATAACTGAAATCATATTTTACTTCAAAATATTTATCTCCCCCTTCTGATCCTGCATTTCCTGCTTCATTAAGAATATAGTTTGCACTCAGGCTCAATCCGCCCTTACTAAAACCCAGACTTGTTTCTATGGCATGACTTCCTGTAAGTTTCGAATAATCAAAATAACTGTAATCAGGATAATAATAATCGGTAATTACCAGTTTAAATCCTGCCGGCAGTGAAAATGAAAGATAAAGATCGGCTTCCTGGTATCCCGAAAAATTAAATGATCCCCAGGCGCCGATTGAGAAAAATCCAGCCCTGAATTTCATATTCGGCTGAAAAGCGGGACCACTTCCGTATTTTGTGCCACGCCAGACATAACTGCTGTACAGATCTGCTCCGGCAGTAAACGGAT
This sequence comes from uncultured Rikenellaceae bacterium, assembly GCA_964556175.1. GTDB lineage: Bacteria > Bacteroidota > Bacteroidia > Bacteroidales > VadinHA17 > LD21. Next base: position 364 of record CAZKWD010000399.1, on the reverse strand, counting down.
TAGAATCATCTTCCTGTGAAAATAAACTTGTTGTGATCATAAATCCTGCCAACATACAACAGATTATTTTAGCTTTTAACACCCTGTTCATAACAATCATTATTAAAATTCAGGTACAAGTATAATAAGAAAAGGGGGTCTGATGAAATTAGATACATATTTTCAGATAAAACCCCGTTTATGGTGTGGTTGTGACCGGAATTATATTATTTTACTGATTGATCCTGCCGGTTCTTTAAAGAAAATTCTTGTCTAAAAACTCCTGGAATTTATTTTTAAACTGATCGCTGACAGGGATATAGGTTTTGCCAAAAACAATCCGGCTGCGTTCAATAGTATCAATCTTTCCCATGTTTACAATAAA
>CAZKWD010000398.1:0-2585 GCA_964556175.1 uncultured Rikenellaceae bacterium | reverse complement strand
ATGCTTACTATCATTATCTTGACAAGAACTCCGGAGGTATTGACAATACAGACGATATTCTGAAAGCAAATATTTTTGGCTTTAGTGTGAGGTGTGTGAAGGATTAGTGAATCTGTTGCAGGTTGCAGGTTGCTGGTTCAAATACCAAAGATCCCCTCATGGGAGGGGGTTGGGGTGGGTTATTGGTTGCTGGATACTGATTATTTATTCATTTAAGATCATATTAGTAATCTAATTATTAAGTGCTAAAATTTTTAAATATAAATCGCTGCAAAAATGAAAAAGAAAGTAACATTAAAAAGGTTTCTCCATCATGATGAATGGAGGTATGGGATCTGTTTCGATTATGATCCCGCGATCAATGAATGTGTAAAATCTATGCCTGGTGCAACATACAGTGGCACAAACAAATGCTGGCATATACATGCTGAGGAATCAGCTTTGAAAATGATACTATTATCGTTAAGGGATATTGCTGACGTTGATATATCACTGATTTCGTCGCCTTCAGAAACCGGTAAAAAACCTCACAGACAACTCATGGTACCGGAAATATCTTTAAACAAAGAAGAGGATCATGAGATCAGGAGAGAGTTCAGTAATCCTGTTGTCATCAGACGTGTTATCGGAAGTACTGTTAACACAGAGAATTATGATCCTGTGCGTTTCTCGATAAATGAATCGGACGGCCGGTTGATAATAAAGTTTCTTGGCCGCTATGATCCTGACTGGATAAGTGAGCTGAAGAGTTATGGCAGGGTTTTTTACGATAAATTTCGCAAGGAGTGGTCATTACAATGGTCACAGATAAGAGTTGATTCCCTGGCTGATTATTTTATGGAAAGAGGCATTGAAGTAAAAGTTGAGAAGTCGGGTATACCGGAATCAGTAAAAGAGAAGCGTAGTGATAGCGGTACTGAGATAAGGGAGCGTGCCCTTGGGAAGGATGCCATAGATGGGATTGATAATGTAAGGAGGTATATGGAAGAGAATCGTTACAGCGCCAACACTACGAAAGCATATATCAGTTTGCTGGAATTATTCTTCAAATATTACAATACGATATCTCCGGCAAAAATAACGGAGGGTGATATTTCAGATTTTTTTCATGATTTTGTTTTTACGAACAAATATTCTTCATCGTATCAGAATCAGATGATTTCGGCAATCAAGTTGTATTACAGTTTGAATTATAATGGAAAGGTAAATATATTAAAGCTTGTCAGGCCTCGCCGGAGCCGATCGCTGCCGAAGGTATTTTCGAAGGAAGAGGTAAAGCGTATATTGAATTCCCCGCATAACATAAAGCACAAGCTGTTACTATGGATGATTTATTCATGCGGGTTAAGGCGCAGTGAGGTAACCAACATAAGGTTGAGGGATCTGGAACGGGAGCGCGGCATATTGGATATCATTGAGGGCAAGGGCATGGTTGACAGGATAGTTCCTGTACCTAAGAAGGTCTGGGCTAAGATTGACGAATATGTTGAAAGTTATCGACCAGTGATATATTTATTTGAAGGTCAGTCGGGAGGCAGGTATTCATCGGAGAGTGTATACAGGGTATTCAAGGGAGCGTTAAAGAAGGCAGGTATTAACAAGGAAGTAGGTGTTCACAGTTTACGGCACAGTTATGCGACTCATTTACACGAGAGCGGGCTGGATATCAAGTATATACAGGAGTTATTAGGACATAAAAGTACAAGGACCACAGAGATATACACACATGTAAGTCGGCGTAATCTGGTAGATATAAGGAGTCCCATAGAAGATATTGATATTGAATAAGAAATACTGTACATTAATTTAGGTATAAATAGAAGATGAAAAGGCCATTAGTTTACCCAAAATCTACAACTGATGATATTGAATTACAGAAGCTTGTAGAATTTTACAATGAGACGTTAGGATTTTGTCCGAACAGTATCAAGACGATGCATATACGGCCAGGGTTAGCGAAATCTTTCATTGAACTGAATCAAGCTGTTATGGAGAATAATGGCCGGGTGACAAGTGTTTTAAAGAGGTTTATTGCTTATATCAGCAGTATGAATACGGGATGCAGGTATTGTCAGGCACATGCCATCAGGGCAGCAGAGAGGTATGGTGCTTCGCAGCTACAGCTTGAGAATATTTGGGACTATAAGACACATCCGGCTTTTTCGGAGGCTGAAAGGGCTGCACTTGATTTTGCCAGGGCCTCTTCGGTTATTCCCAATGGAGTAACTGATGAGGTTGCCAATAATTTACGGAAGTACTGGGATGAAGGTGAGATAGTTGAGATTCTGGGAGTTATATCACTATTTGGATTTCTTAACAGGTGGAATGATTCGATGGGTACGGAGATAGAGCAAGGGGCATTAGAATCGGGAGAAGTTCATTTAAAAGTCAGAGGTTGGGATCCGGGTAAACATCGTTACGCATGATATCGGATTTCGATATAATAAAATATCATTAACATTAGGCTAAAAACATAATCATATCCAACACAACAAGGAATTATTCAGTAATTTTCCTAACGATATAAACGAGTTGAACTAAACCGACACATGTCGGCAGATATAATTGAATAATTTCTAATTTGT
>CAZKWD010000397.1:0-2588 GCA_964556175.1 uncultured Rikenellaceae bacterium | reverse complement strand
TATTCGAGGATAACAGTTTTATTTTTAGGATATTTCACTGAATAGGTCAGGACTATCTCCCTGGTTTCCTGCGGTTTGATGGCAAGGTCCCATTTTATTTCGCCGGTTTGCTGGTTATGCCGGCCCCCGGTCAGCTCAACAGCCTCAACTGTTATACCGCTGTTTGATGATATCGGTATCTGGTCATTCACTGTTATATTAACAGGGTTTGGTTTATTATTCCTTATTGTAATCAGGAATGAATATGTCTCAGTCTTGTTTGTGCCGATTACTCTCTTACTGGTATAATCCTGCCGTTTTTCCCTTTTTACCAGAATGCTGTTATCGGTTCCCAGTGATATTGTCAGTGTATCGGAGAGCTGGTTTACATTGAGGTTTGATTTACCGACAAATGTATTTTCAAAATAGAGAGTTGCCTCCCCACTCTGGAGGCTCTGCTCGGCCCAGTTGGTAATATTGCCTGTAAGATAGGCATGAGGAGAAAGTTTAGGTACTGTCATGTATTTATATTCAGCGGGGGTCGTTGTGCGTTGTATCTCAATGGTCTGGACCTTCCCGTCAGAGGCTATTGTATACGGTATGGCAACATCGAAGGTGATGGTTGTTTCACCGACCTGTTTTTCAACATATACCGGAGCTGCCTCTGCCTCCGCTTCTCTTGCCATCTTCATATTATCTGCAGCAATTTCCATGACCATTGGAGCCTGGGTCCTGGCTCCTGCAGCTTTTGCCCTTACTATTGGCATGGGAGTGAAATAATCAATGAACCAGGGATAGAGTGTTGGCACATCGCCGGCAATCCATGGTGTTGCATTTGAAAAGCTAAGCTTAACATCTTTCCATGTTACACCCGTATTCTGGAAAAGATTTGCCTTATAGAAAATATTTACTGGTTTTGTGATGTCATCCACCCTGATATCGTAAGTAGGATACCATCCCGCATTGGAAACCACGTAATTTATTGTCAGTCTTCCTGAAACAGTTTTTTCTGAACTCACCGAAATGGATATCTCGCCTGATGGCAGCTGCTGTTTACCAATCCTGTCGGAGATCTGTTTCTGGAGGGCTGCAATCTGCTTCTCATAATCCTTAATGAGCCTGTTCTTTTTCAGGATGGCTGTTGTAACCTGATCCATATTGCTGGTATACAGGTCCATAACGCTTTTCAACTGTTCTACCGAGAAAGTGGTTTCCTTGACAAGTATTGCCCTGTTGGCAACAAGAAATGCCTCCTTTTCCTTCAGTACACTTATTGAAGCCTTTTCATCCTCCACCTTTAGCTGAAGGGTTTCGATCTGGGCTCTTATACTTTTTATTTCGGGCAGCTCCTCAAGGTTCTCGAGATAATTATTCTGATGGTTGACCGAAAGGATCATGAAATCGCCAAATCCTTTTACCTGTATGCCGCGGGCATCAATATAGGGTGAAAGACCTCCCAGTATCAGGAGTGTTTTGCCGACGGGTATGTCGACAGTCGTTTCGCGAGTCATCTGGGCCCTGTCGGGATAAACCGTGACATGCTTAAGCGGAGCTTTTATATCTTTTTCTGTATCGGCAGAAACATAAAGAACTGCTGACAGGCATAATACTACAGTAATGATTAATCTTTTCATTTTAAAATTAATTGGCAAAACGGTTTTAAAGTTAATATTTTTATTCATGCATGGTATATAAACTTCAAGACCAGAATATAGATGGGGAATATTAAAATAGGTTAAAAATCTCTTTTTAACTTGTTATTTTCAATATTAATCTAACTTTGCCCTGATAATAAATATATTGAAAATGAATGGGTTAAAAATCGGGAATCTTGCAATAGCTGTTCCGGTTATTCAGGGTGGCATGGGCGTGGGAATTTCACTTTCGGGCCTGGCGGCAGCAGTTGCAAATGAGGGAGGAATAGGTGTAATTTCTTCTGCTGGACTTGGACTACTGTATAAGCATTTCTCGAAAAATTTTCTTGAAGCCAGTATTTTGGGTCTTAAAGAAGAGATAAAGAAGGCCAGGGAAAATACCCTTGGAGTTATTGGTGTTAATATAATGGTTGCCATGTCAAATTTTGCAGATATGGTTAAGACCTCAATCTCTGAAAAGGTTGACTTAATAATTGCGGGAGCAGGACTTCCTCTGGATCTTCCTTCGTTCCTGAAGAAAGAGAGTAAAACAAAACTGGTGCCTATTGTTTCTTCTGCAAGAGCTGCAAAGATCATATGTGAAAAGTGGAAAGCCAATTATAACTATTTGCCTGATGCTGTTATTGTTGAAGGTCCAAAAGCAGGAGGGCATCTCGGCTTTAAGGAAGAACAGATCAGCAACCAGGAATATTCACTTGAGAAGCTTGTTCCGGAAATTAAAAACGAGTTGAAAACAATTGAAGAAAAATACAATAAAAAAATTCCTCTAATTGCCGCCGGAGGTATCTATACGGGGGAAGATATTCGTAAGATCATCGAGCTTGGTGCGGAAGGTGTACAGATGGGGACAAGGTTTGTAACAACTGAAGAATGTGATGCTTCACCGGGCTTTAAGCAATCATACATAGATGCTGGAGAGAACGATATTGAGATCATAAAGAGTCCTGTCGGGAT
>CAZKWD010000396.1:0-2593 GCA_964556175.1 uncultured Rikenellaceae bacterium | reverse complement strand
ATTTTTGACCGGATTGCTTATTGCTTCATTCTTATCAGGAATGAAGTTGCCTTTTATTTTTATTGCTGTAATTAAATTGATTTCCGGTGTGTATTATGTCTTCTCAGTAAGACCTCAAAATATATACCTGAGCCTGAGGATACTTCGTATTTTATTATTAATGACTGCAGGAATTACCATATGCTGGAGAATTTTCTATTCCGATCCCTTAATAATCTGTCTTTTTCTCTCAGGTGAACTTCTTGACAGGATATTGTTTTATAATGATTTGAATATCTTGCATTCTGAATCTGATAAATAAATGTGGCAATGAAGAAAAATAAAGAAGTTAACAGTACTCGCATTCCTGTTTACAGGGATGCGGGATTTGAGTTGTTCGATGCAGATACGGCATCTGAGGCCTTTCAGAAAGAGACTGAAAACAAGCGTGTTCCGGATATATACATATATTCCCGTTACCGTAACCCGACAGTTATTGATGCCGAGGAGGAGATAATGAAACTGGAAGGTTCAGAATGGGCACTGCTTACACAATCCGGAATGTCAGCTGTTGATGTTGCCGTATCCATATTCCAGGATGGAAAAAACATAAGACCATGGCTTTTTTTCAATGAGATTTACGGAGGTACAATAACATTTGCAGAATCAGTACTAAAAAAGAGGAGAGGACTCGATATACACAGCTTTTCTCCTGTAAACGAAAGATATGACCTTTCTTCACTTGAATCTGTAATTAAAGATCTCAAGCCGCAGTTTACTTATATCGAATCTATCTCCAACCCTATGCTTATTGTCCCGGATACCGACAGTGTAATTGAAGTTGCCCATAAATACGGTTCAAAGGTCATAGTCGACAATACATTTGCAACACCTTATTTATGGAGACCCCTGATGTCCGGTGCGGATATTGTACTGCACAGTGCCACGAAATACCTGTCGGGACACGGTAATATAACAGCAGGAGTTGTGTGCGGTAACGATTCTGAGCTTCTCAAAGCTGCAATTGAATACCGTAAGTATATTGGTCATATGTTATCGGCCGATGATGCCTACAGGCTTAATACACAGGTCAGGACACTGCAGTTAAGATTTCGGCAGCAATGTATCAATGCTTCACTTATTGCTGAGTTATTAAGTAATTCGGAAAGAGTCTCAAGGGTCTGGTATCCCGGACTGAAAAACCATCCTACCCATAATGAAGCCAAAAAACTTTTTGGTGATAAGGGATTTGGCGGGATGGTAACTGTGGATTTCGCAGGGAAGAACGGTGAGGAGAAGAGAAGGGGCAGGGATGCCTTTATTAAGGCTGTCTCTGATAAAATAAGGGTTATTCCAAGTCTTGGAGATCCGCATACGATGATGCTGCCTGTGGAGTCAGTGTGGGGTGCAAAATATCCTGAGCCGGGGATGATAAGAATATCAGCAGGCTTTGAAGAGACTGATGAATTAGCGAAAACAATTACATCAGCTCTTATCTCCAGTTAATAGGTTCAATACCCTTTTCTTTCAGGTAATCATTGCACCTGCTGAAGTGTTTATTACCGAAGAATCCACGTGCTGCCGATAGAGGAGAGGGGTGGACCGATTCAAGCACAAGGTGGCTTGACCTGTCAATTGATTCGCCTTTTTTCTGTGCATAGCTCCCCCAGAGTAAGAATACAAGGTTTTCCTTTTCAGTATTGGTTATTCTTATCACGGAATCTGTAAATTCTTCCCAACCTTTTCGCTGGTGTGAACCTGCCTGGTGTGCGCAGACTGTAAGAGTGGCATTGAGAAGGAGCACTCCCTGGGATGCCCATCTCTCCAGATTACCTGATGGCTTTGGCCTGTACCCCAAATCCGATTCAATCTCCTTGAAGATGTTGATGAGGCTGGGAGGAAGTTCAACTCCATCCCTTACCGAGAAGCATAATCCGTGTGCCTGACCCGGTCCATGATAGGGATCCTGACCGATTATTACAACTTTTATCCTGTCGAACGGGCAAAGATTGAATGCATTGAAAATAAGTGCTCCGGGCGGAAAAACGGTTCTTGTTCGGTACTCCTCTTTTACAAACTCTGTGAGTCTGACAAAGTACTCCTTCTCAAATTCCTCCCGGAATCTTGATTTCCAGCTAGATTCTATCCTGACATCCATTATGGTTTATCCGATAATTAAAAGGGCTGTCATAAAACCTGGCAGCCCCTTTACCTAATCACCCCACCAACCTAAACTAAAACTACTTCCGTCCTCGAAACTGAGTATCCTGTATGTTTGATATTCAGTTTATTACAATTTAATATTTCAAATTTATGAATTCTTTCAATACAATCCTAATTTTTTACACGAATGGAGCAAATTTATATGTAAAGATTAATTTTTTTAGGACAAAAGAAAGCCTATCCTTATATACAGCTTTGTACAAAAAGTGTAAACTCCGGTTAATTGCTAACTTTATAAAAAAAATGGCGACTGAAACAGAACGTAAATTCCTGGTAAAGGGTAAGTTCAGGCACCTGGCAATTAATAAGGCAAATATTCTTCAGGCATATCTTTCAAATGACCCTGAGAGAACAATAAGGATCAGGATTGCCTCGAAAAAAGCTTTTTTAA
>CAZKWD010000395.1:0-2596 GCA_964556175.1 uncultured Rikenellaceae bacterium | reverse complement strand
TCCCCGGACTTTGCTTTACCTGAGAAATCCTCAAATCCTTTAAGGTTATCAAAGGCATATTGTCCCATCTCTTTTGTATCGGTAATAGCCAGGTACCTGTTGTGAAAAATCATGTCAGTATCAATATTATCCTTTTTTACCAGCCATATCCTTCCCTCAATTTCATCAGGCTTAGCTTTTATACTTTTCCTGGCATGACTCTCTGTCACAGCTGTTGTCACCTTCTGTTCAAAGAGAGAAGGAATGGAGGGAATCATGTCAGGTGTTGTTATATGTCCTGCTACTGCTGAAGCTGCAACCACTTCCGGTGAAGCAAGGAATACACTTCCCTTTCCCTGTTTACCCGGGAAATTTCTGTTTCCGGTGCTTATTGTTACTTCACCAGGACCATTCTGTCCAACCTGTCCTGCTGCACATCCTGCACAGCCTGCATTGGAAACAAGAGCGCCAGCCTTTTTGAATATATCTAACACTCCCTGTTCAAGGCAGGTTTTCCATATTTCATCTGTTGCGGGGACAATTTTAAGTACTACGCCCGGGGCCACTCTCTTTTCCTTCAGTATAGCAGCTGTCTTAAGCATATCCTCCATCCTGCCGTTTGTACAACTTCCGATAAATGCAGAATCAATTTTTTGTCCGGCAACAGATATTACAGAAACTGTATCGTGAGGTTTGCCGGGACGTGAAACAAGCGGAAGAAAACCAGAGATATCTATCTCGAATGTTTTCTCATATGAAGCATCTTTATCTGCATAAAGAGGCTGGAAATTTCTTCCGGAACGTTGCCTGCAGTAATTAATCACTGCCTGTGACGGTGGAAACAGAATTATTATCGCGCCCATCTCGGTTGCCATCGACGATATTGTCATTCTTTCATCAAGATTCATATTGTCGGCCGGATCGCCGTACATTTCCACAGAATAGCCGAGCAGTGAGTTTGCACCGAAGACACCCAGAAGATTAAGTATGACATCTTTCGCAGAAATGTTTCCCGGCATTTTTCCCTTGAGGTTTATTTTTACAGAAGGCGGCACCTTGAACCAAATTTTCCCTTTATGCCAGGCTGCAGCAATATCCATATCGCCCATGCCCTGTCCGAAGGCTCCCACAGCACCAAGAATGTTAGCATGAGAATCGGTCGAAACAGCTGTAGCACCCGGCCCGACAAAACCCTCATCAATAAGTATATGTGTACCAATACCTGCATTTATATCGAAAACCCTTATTCCTTTTTCACGGGCAAACTGTCGGCAAAGGTGTTGATTTACTGCATATTTCTGATCTGATCCGGTTGGGTTACAGTCGAATGTAAATAAGGTCTTCTCAGTATTTTCTATATTCAATTTATGCTCCCTGATATTTTTTACCACATTTGCACCGCCAAAATCGCGTGCGACCCTTATGTCAATATCGATGTCAGTAATTTCTCCCGGCTTCAGGATATCTGATCCTGAATGTGCAGCAAGCATTTTTTCAACCATTGTCATTGCCATAGTTTGATCATTAAAAGGTTAATGCCATTATTTTACTATGTGTTTACCTGTACTGAGCCCTGTAATCTCTTGGTGATAGTCCCTCACTTTTCCGGAATTGTTTATTAAAGTTAGAGATACTTTCAAAGCCGCACTCGACTGCAATGTCCTGGACCTGGTATTCGGTTTCCCGAAGAAGATAACAGGCTTTATTTGTTCTTACCCGGTTCAGATATTCAACAAATCCTGCTCCGCAATTCTTTTTGAAGAAACGGCTAAAGGATATAGGACTCATTTCGGCTATTTTGGCAATTTGCTCAAGAGAGATCTGTTTAAAGTAATTTTCCCTTATATAAGTATACACATCTGTCATTTTCTTATTTCCTCTTTCATCATAAGTCTGCTTGTAATTTTCGGAGCAGAGGAGCACCTTTTTCTCAGACTGGCACATGATCTTCAGAACAATAAAGAAATCGATCATTTTATCAATTCCTTTATTGTTTACCATCTGTACCAGATATTTTTCAGTTTTTCTGGCAACTTCTGTAGAAAATCCGATACCACGTTCAGCCTGATTCAGCAACTCCTTTACACAGTCCATCTCATGCTGAGAAAGGAGGGCATCTCCAAGTGATGACTCCCTGAAATGCACCATTATCCCATGCTTGTCGGGAAGTGCTATATCATGCTTATAATAATTCCAGGAATGAGGGATATTTCCGGCAACCAGGACCATATCGTAATGATCAAACAATTCAACACTGTCGCCCACAATACGTGTCCCGTTACTTTTAATATTCAATACCAGTTCATACTCCGGATGAAAATGCCATAATCCACCGGTGTCTCTTATATATTCAGCAGTAAAACCTCCGGCATTCTTATAGTTAATCTTCTCAAGTTCTGCTATCATTATTACTAAAGATCTTAAATAAGGGGCCTTATCAAATTTACAAATTATTCTTTCAATTTTGTGATAAAAACCATTTTTAAAATATTTTCCCGGGATTATTTTGATTATGTTATTTTATTGTTTAAATTTGTTACCAAGCTCATACTATTGGTATAAGAGGAGATGAGCAAGGGTTGGGAGTGAAAATCAAAAGGATTGTATTGCAGACATT
>CAZKWD010000394.1:0-2597 GCA_964556175.1 uncultured Rikenellaceae bacterium | reverse complement strand
TTTTCAACTGGTGGAAAACCTAGGTCATCTTTCATTATTTTCTGTATTTTCCTGTCTGCTTTTCCATCTGCCTGATTTACGGAGAGCCTGATCAATGACATATTCAATCTGTCCGTTTATGCTGCGGAATTCATCAGCCGCCCACTTCTCCAAAGCCTTCAGCTTATCCTCGTCTATCCTCAGAACAAATGGTTTCTTCTTACTCATATTACGAATGTAATGTACCTGTATTGACCACAGGAGTGGCATCTTTATCACCACAAAGAACAACCATCAGGTTGCTTACCATGGCAGCTTTCTTCTCTTCATCAAGTTCTACAATATTCTTATCCGATAGCTGTTCCAGAGCCATCTGAACCATTGAAACGGCACCTTCAACAATTTTGAACCTCGCCGAAACAACAGCAGTAGCCTGCTGCCTCCTGAGCATGGCATTGGCTATCTCCTCAGCATATGCTATATAGTTTATCCTTGCTTCAATAACCTCAATACCGGCTATCTTTAGCCTGTCGCGGATCTCTTTTTCAAGCTCGTCATTTATCTCTTCACCCCCGCTCCGTAAAGCTATTTCAGCTTCTTGATCTTCAAAATTATCATACGGATAAAGACCTGCAAGCTTCCTCAGTGCTGCATCACTCTGTACAAGGACAAAGTGCTGATAATCATCAACAACAAATACGGCTTTATAGGTATCCAGTACCCTCCATACCAGTACAAAACCGATTTTTATAGGATTCCCAACTTTGTCGTTTACCTTTATTGGCTCACTGTCAAAGTTGCGGGCCCTGAGCGATACTTTTGTCTTCGCGTAGAATGGATTTACCCAGAAAAATCCATTTTCCTTTATAGTACCTTTATAGGCACCAAAAAGAACCATTACGCACGATTCATTAGGATTTACAACAGTAAAACCGATGATCGTAAAAACAAAAAGAATCATAAGTACAATACCAAGCCAGATTATCTCATAATAGAATCCGGCAATTGACCCTCCCAGTAACAAAATTGCTGCTATCAGGGCCACATAACCCGATATGGGTTTTTTTGAATATTCCTGTTTCATTTTAAATAGTATTAATATGATATCACAAAGATATTATTCTGAATTTAAAAAAGCAAGAAAAAACACAGAAATTTTCTGTGTTTTTTACTTTTTTAATGTATCTCCCTGATCTTCTGAATAGTACGGCTTATAAGCCGTTCGTCCGGAACAGGTCTTACCTGTTGTAATAGGCCGATCACATCAGTGAACTCCGTGAAAAAACCCCATGCATCTTCATAGAGGTCAATTCCGCCAGTATTAATATCACGATATGAAAGGAACGGAGTAGAATTTAAATCCATAGGCATCATTTTCCATAGAAAACGACTGCCCTTTTATAATATTGTATATAAAGACGTGTTTGTTAAAATATTTAATGGTACACCGCTACACCATTACACCGTTAATTCACCGTCAGGCTTATTTTCTTCTCCTCCATCAGCTTTCTCATATTGATGAGGGCGTATCTCATCCTTCCCAGGGCAGTATTGATACTGACATCTGTTATCCGGGCTATCTCTTTGAAGCTCATGCCCGCATAATGACGCAGAATAACCACTTCCCGCTGATCATCCGGAAGAAGGTTGATCATTTTCCTGATATCCTTCTGTATCTGCTTCCTGATCATATTATCTTCAACTGTACTCTCTGCCATTTTCTTTGAGTTAAACAGATCCGAATCATAGTCATCGTTCGATATTGTATTAATCTGCTTTACTCTCCTGAAATGATCAATTATCAGGTTATGGGCAATACGCATGACCCAGGAAAGAAATTTTCCGTTATCGTAATATCTTCCAGCCCTTACAGACTGTATAACCTTCATGAAGGTATCCTGGAAAAGATCTTCAGCAAGTGCCTTATCGTGTATATATAAACCTATATACCCAAAAACTTTATTCTTATGACGGTGGATTAATTGCTCAAAGCAAGACTGCTCACCTCCTATGAACCTTTGTATCAGTTCATAATCGGATGTCACTTTTTCCATAGCTCTCTCTTTAAATTACCAAGAGTAGAGTTGTTTAATAGGCAGTCCTCCCTGATTTAAGATATTTAACGTAACATCAAAGAAAGCAATTTTTTTTAAACTGAAAGTATTACTTTTGAATTTTAACAAAAATTTTACACGAACAGCCTGAAATCATTGATGAATGGAAGTATTGAAATCAGAGGGGCAAGGGTTCATAATCTAAAGAATATCACTGTCAGTATACCAAGAAACAGGCTGGTTGTTATAACTGGAGTTTCAGGTTCAGGGAAATCATCACTCGCTTTTGACACTCTTTATGCAGAAGGTCAGAGAAGGTATGTAGAGAGCCTGTCGGCCTATGCCCGCCAGTTCCTTGGCAGGATGAACAAACCGGAGGTCGATTTTATTAACGGCATCCCTCCTGCCGTTGCCATAGAGCAAAAGATAAATTCCCGTAATCCCAGGTCAACCGTCGGAACGTCAACAGAGATTTATGACTACATGAGGCTTCTTTTTGCCCGCATCGGTCGTACTTATTCTCCCGTTTCCGGCAGGGAGGTAAAAAAACACAGCGTTGATGAC
>CAZKWD010000393.1:0-2609 GCA_964556175.1 uncultured Rikenellaceae bacterium | reverse complement strand
CTTCCTGCGCATTAAGCGTACAGGTAATAAAAAACATGACCGGGATTAATAACCGGAACAGGGGAAAACGTTTCATAAAAAGCATATTTAGGGTTAATACTTATTTTTATAAATGTAATATTATTTCCGGAATTCTTCACAGCCTGTATATAAAATACCAGCCTGTATGACCGTGGTTTGATGATCATCTAAAAGCTGTAATAAAGATGTTTCAAAGTAAAACAACAAAAAGCCGCATTTCGCGGCTTTTTTGTTATATGAGAATGAGTGTGAGAAATTAAATTCCTGCAACCACTACATCGTCTATTACAAGACTTGGAAATATTACCTGGCTGTAGATCCATGGATCATTGGCGACCTCCACAAGCTTGTTCCAGAATTTCAGATGGTTATCAGCTATATTCATTTCTGCCACATTTTGAACAAACTGACCTTTCTCGTACAGTTTACCGATGATGCCTACTGAAAAATCACCTGTTGTGGAATTGGAATTTCCTCCGATATAACCTGTGATCAGCATACATCTGTCAAGGTCTTTAATGATCTCATCAACACTCCTTGTCCCCGGAGGAATGATGAGGTTTGATATTGATCCCGAGGTTGGTTCCCATCCTAATTTACGGCTGTAATACCAGTCGACAAGAAACTCATTTACAACACCTTCTGTAAAGAGATCGCGTTTTCTTGCAGGGAATCCGTCACCATCATATAATTTCGAACCGAGTCCCCTCGGCAGGAAAGGATCATCTGTAAGTGTCAGCAGTTTTCCTCCGATAGATTCACCCTTCTTATCAGCCAGGAATGATCTTTTCTGTTGTATACTGCCAGCCGTCATCGGACTAAACAGGCCATTTAATATACGTGCTGCACCCCTGTTTTCAAGTATAACCGGGATCTTTGTCGTCTTAATCTTTTTACCACCCATCAGGTCGAGTGTTCTCTCGGCAGCTATCTTGCCCACCTCTTCCAGTGGAGGAAGATCACTTTTGTACCTGCAGGAAACATAATTATAGCCTTCGGGGCGACGGTCTCCTTCATCCTGTGCAGTCATCGAGGCTCCTATCTGGTAGGAGGTGTTCTGTGCTGAACCTTCAAAACCATTGCTTGTTTTAATAAACTCCTCATAGGTCTCATCATATTCTCCGGCTTCGACGGATATGACCTTATCACCTCCTTCCTGCAAACACGATTCTTCTACGGTCTTCACCATCTGGTGTCTGTCATCCGGTGTCATCTGATTATAATCAGGGTCAATAAGCTGAAGATCGGCAGTTGATCTTCCCTCATAGTATTTCGGATCGGGAAGAGTACGGTAAGGATCCTCCTCCATTATTTTAGCACTTTCTAAAACTCCATTGATAAATCCTTCGAGTGTTGATTGTCGGTAGTCAGGTGTTGACTGTCCGGCAAAACGGTTATTTATAAATACCTCAAGGTAAAGGTTTTTTGTGGTGGCCTCCTTGATCACTTCCGGTTTACGGTCGCGGTAATTGATCTCGACAAGACGTCTTTTTGAAAGGCTCACCTTGCAGTCGTTTGCTCCGGCCTTCAAAGTCTGGGCAATCACCCAGTCGGCCAGTTCCTGTAAATTTAGTTGTTGTTCTTTTATGTTTTTCATGACCGGTCTCCTTTCTGCTGGGTTCCTCCTACGGTTAGTGATTTTACAAGGCATGTCGGTAATCCGAACGATACAGGAACACCCTGTCCGTTCTTGCCGCATTGTCCGCCGCCTCCCTGAAACATTTCAAGGTCATCTGCTGCTATAGTAATGTTAGCCAGCATTTTTGGTCCGTTACCCATTATGTTCACATCCTTGATCGGAGCAGTCAGTTTGCCGTCTTCAATCATGCGTCCCTGTGACACATAAAAAGCAAAATCACCCTCACCGATCTTCACCTGTCCGTTGCTGACATCTTCCACGTATATACCATTGCCGGCTTGTTTAATAACATCTTCGGCTGTAGCGTCACCTCCAAGCATATAGGTGTTGCGCATTCTTGGTATCGGATAATTCTGGAAATCCTGCCTGCGTCCGTTACCTGTAGGCTCAACTCCATAATACTTTGCGGATATTTTATCATGCAGATAGCTGGTAAGTATTCCATTTTCAACAAGGATGGTTTTCTGTCCCGGAGTTCCTTCATCATCCACATTTATGCTGCCGGCAAGGTTCATATTGGTGCCGTCGTCAATAATGGTTACAAAAGGTTCAGCCACTTTCTTGCCAAGCATTGTGCTGTATGTCGAAGTCTTCTTACGGTTAAAATCGGCTTCCATGCCATGGCCTATAGCTTCATGTAGTAAAACACCCGTAACGCCCGGCCCCAGTACAACAGGCATTTCTCCTGCCGGAGGCTGTATGGCGTCAAATAATTTCAAGGCATTATTAACTGATTGTGAAGTTATTTTATCAACAACCTCGTCAGTGTAAAATGAAAAATCGTGTGCGCCGCCACGGCTCCAGGATGCCTGCTCGCGTTTGCCGTTTCTCTCGGCCACCACCGAAGAATACAGATAACCTGACGGAATCATATCCTCAGCCCGGACGCCGTCACTTGTGATTATCAATATACGTTTCAGCGCGCTTGAAAAACCTGCATTAACCTTCA
>CAZKWD010000392.1:0-2626 GCA_964556175.1 uncultured Rikenellaceae bacterium | reverse complement strand
AGAAACCAATGGTTATAAACTTGTGATTGACAAAGAGGAAGATCTTTCTGGTCTGCCCGAAGGGATTGTTAAACAGGCCGCTGCCATGGGTAAATCACTTAACATGGAAGGAAAATGGGTATTTACTATCCAGGTTCCCAGCATGACACCATTCCTTCAGTATTCCGACAGGCGTGACCTGAGAGAAAAACTGTTCACCGCATATTTTATGAAAGGTGATAACGATAATGAATATGACAACAAAGTAATAATTGCCAGGATGGCTAAACTGCGTGCCGAAAGATCACAGCTTCTTGGTTATGACAGTTATGCAGATTTTGTGCTGGAAAGGAACATGGCAAAGAATCCTGAAAGAGTATTCGATTTCCTGGAGCAGGTATGGAATGCAGCACTTCCGGTTGCAAAGGCCGAAGCTGCAGCTCAACAGGAGATAATAAAAAGGGAAGGCGGTAATTTCCGGCTTGAACCGTGGGACTGGTGGTATTATACCGAAAAAATTAAAAAAGAGAAGTATGATCTCGATGATGAGATCACCAGGCCATATTTCAAGGTTGATAATGTGATGGAGGGTATGTTCTATGTTGCCAACAGGCTTTACGATCTTAACTTCACCAAGAGGTCAGATATACCAAAGTATCACCCCGATGTCAACACCTTCGAGGTGACTCGTGACGGAAAACACATAGGCATTCTGATGATCGATAATTATCCACGCCAATCAAAACGCGGAGGAGCATGGTGCGGTGCCTACAGGGGTCAACATCGCGATATAAACGGTAAGATGGTAACACCTGTCGTGACCATGGTAACCAATTCCACACCTCCCACTGCAGATAAGCCTTCACTGCTGACTGCCGGCGAAGCTGAGACACTCTTCCATGAATTCGGACATGCTTTGCATCAGCTTCTTTCAAACTCCACATATCCCGGTGTTTCAGGCACTTCGGTTCCCCGTGATTTTGTAGAATTACCTTCTCAGATAATGGAACACTGGGTACTTGAGCCAGAAGTTCTTAAGGAGTATGCAAAACATTACGAGACAGGTGAAGTAATCCCGGCAGAGATTGTTGAGAAACTTGATAAGGCAGGAAAATTCAACACAGGCTTTGCGACAACCGAATTTCTGGCAGCTGCTCTCCTCGATATGGAATACCATTCACTCACTGAACCTGTTGACCTGGATATCAGAGAATTTGAGAACAAAGTTTTGGACAAATGGGGTTTGATCCCTGAGATCAAACCAAGGTACAGGTCGACATACTATAACCACATCTGGGCAAGTGGCTATGCTGCAGGGTATTACAGTTACTACTGGAGTGAAATGCTTGACGCCGATGCATTCCAGGCATTCAAGGAGACAGGTGATATTTTCAACAAAGAGATCGCTTCAAAATTTGAAAAAGAGATACTATCCAGAGGAGGGACAAGGGATCCTCTTGAAATGTATATCGCATTCAGGGGAAAAGAGCCCGGAATAGATGCACTTCTCATTAACAGAGGACTTAATTAATTCAGGTTTGCAAAACATGAATGGACCAGTATGAGTGCCAGATTTTTCATAATCATTGCTTTAACGACAGCTATAATTCTCCCTGCGGAAGGTGTCACACCAAAAGCAGTTAAAGGGGTTATGGATCTCCGCCAGATGGATAAGGGAGAACGGTTTTTTGTAAAACTAAACGGTGAGTGGGAATTCTACTGGAACAAGATGCTTCATCCCTACGATTTTGAAGAGAGAGAGATTCTGCCTGACTATTACGGCAAGGTTCCATCATACTGGACGGATTATCCTCCTGAAGCAGTAAAGACAAAAAAAGAGGGTTTTGCGACTTATCGTTTGCTGGTACTTCTCCCGTCAGGTTACAGGGTCCCGTTAGGTTTTGATATGCCGGTTTTTGATTCGTCATATGATATTTATGTTAATGGAAGATATTTCGGAGGGAACGGCCAGCCGGGTGAGTCAGCATCAGAGACAGACCCCGGGTACAGCAGGAACTTCTTCAGGTTTGATCCGCAATCCGATACCATCTCAATAGTAATTAATGTAGCCAATTATTCGCATCGACGTGGCGGCTTCTGGCTGCCCATGAAGATCGGTACCTTCTTCGAGGTTCAAAAGCGGCTTGCCAACAGCTGGGCAGGAGACTGGGCCATAATAAGTCTTCTCCTCGGATTCTCATTGTTTTTCTTTTTCTTTTACCTGATATCGCCGAGAGAAAAGGTGATGGGTCTCTTCTGCATGGCAACCATCGGTCTGGCATTAAGACCATTATTCACATCTCACTTTCTTATCAGCAACCTGTTCGATGTGGGATGGACCTGGATGATAAGGTTTGAATACCTGGGCCTTTACCTGATAATAATAGGATGGGTATGGTTTGCTCAGGTTCTTTATCCGACGAAGTATTTCAGAGTATTTGCCCTTGGTATTACAGCAATATTCACGGTTTCAGCTGTACTTACACTGTTTCTCCCGGTAAAGATATTCAGCTATTCAACACAGGTTTTGTATCCTGTAATGCTTATGCTGATGGCTTATGGACTCGCTAAAAGTCTCCTTGGTGTATTTCAAAAGAGAACGTTTGATATAATATATTTCCTGGCATTTCTTATACTGGTTTCAGCC
>CAZKWD010000391.1:0-2637 GCA_964556175.1 uncultured Rikenellaceae bacterium | reverse complement strand
AAACCATTATTGGAATCATTTCCCTTCAAACTTATCCAATATCATTTGCATTTTTGTAAATTTGATAGACAGTCTTTATAAAAATTACATAATAATCTTATTAACCAACTATTAAATACGAAAAAATGTCAAACAGAAAAAAAATCAATCGCCGCGAATTTCTGGGATCTGCTGCAGCCGCATCACTGGCACTGACAGTTGTCCCGAGGAATGTACTCGGAGGACCCGGTTTCGTACCGCCCAGTGATAAAATAACACTTGGTTACATCGGTTGCGGAACCCAGGGGTTGAGAGAGATGACCTCACTGATCGCAAATCCGGCACTGCAGATTGTTGCAGTCTGCGATCCAAACAAATTCTCAACCAATTATGTCGACTGGTCATTAAATGATGTCCGGAATGGTATCAGAAGAGCACTGGGAGACAATTCGTGGGGAGAGAACCTGGACGGCATACCCGGAGGAAGGGATGTGGGACAGGAATTTGTACAGAAATACTATGCTAAATCAAAAGAGACAAGCTCTTATAAGGGGTGCTCGTCGTACAATGATTTCCGTGAACTGCTTGAGAAGGAACAGGATATAGATGCAATTAAGATCATGACGCCTGATCATCTTCATGCTACGGTAGCAATTGCCTCAATGAAAAAAGGCATGCATGTTGTCACACATAAACCTATTGCCAACAGGATTTCTGAGTGGAAGAAGGTTTACGATGTTACCAGGTCAACCGGGATGAGTTCTCATCTCCTGGCATGGAGCATTAAACCAGGCTATGAAGTTGTCAAACAATGGATAAAAGAGGGGCTTATTGGTAACCTTAAGGAGATACACAACTGGTCGAACCGTCCGGTTTGGCAGCAATGGCAGTCGAATCCTACCGATACGCCTCCCGTACCTGAAGGTTTAGACTGGGATCTCTGGCTAGGACCGGTACCTGATCGTCCATATCACCAGAATTATACAAATGCAGTCTTCCGCGGATGGTATGATTTTGGTGGAGGGAGTATAGCAGATATGGGACATTACAGTCTGTTCCCCCTCTTCCTGTCATTTGGTATAGAAAATCCGGCAATTAGTGCTGAAGCCTATGGTACAACAACATGTACTACAAAGGATCATGTGGCTATGGGAGTTCGGAATGATGTGGCATTCCCGTTGTCATGTATAATTCGGTTTAAAATGCCGGCACAGAAGGAAATGGGTCCGTTTGATCTTATCTGGTATGATGGTGGAATAAAGCCAATAACACCTGATGAACTATTGGAAGATGGTGATTCACTAACACCTGAAGGAATGATGTTCGTTGGTGATAAGGGTAAGATACTTGCAGGATTCAGAGGTGAAAGTCCAAGACTTATACCTAAGAGCAGAATGGAAGGGATAAGCAATGAACAGTCAAGAGAAGAGCGGTATGATGCAAATGCTATCTGGATAAAAGCTTTCAAGGAAAAGACACAATCACCCGGAAGCTATCTGTATGCAGGACCTGTTACCGAAACAATACTTCTTGGCGCAGTTGCCCTGAGAGCAAGGAAGAGAGTTGAATATGACACTGTCAACATGAAGATTACAAACATCCCTGATGCAAACAAGTACCTTACAAGAGAGTACAGGAAGGGATGGGAGTTATAAAAAAATTATAAAAATGATATCACGTAGAAGATTTATTGAAAAATCAATGATGGCTGGTGCTGCAGGAATTGCAGCACCAGCTATTATTAAAGCAGCGGCAATGTCTTCAACGCCAAGGCTGATCAAGGACGATATATCCATCGCACAATGGGCTCTTGTCGGGGAGATTCAAAAAGGTCAATGGAAAACCCTTGACTTCCCGAAGATTGCAAGAGAAGATTTCGGAGTCAACGGTATTGAATTCGTAAATACACTGTTTGAAGTGCCTACTGAAGGATATTTACGCCGGCTCAAAAGAAATGCAGATGAGCATGGAATAACTATGGTACTCATCATGGTAGATGATGAGGGTGACGGATGTTCCTCAACAAAAGAAGCAAGACGTCAGTTTGAGATAAATCACCGTAAATGGATTGATGCAGCAGCATATCTTGGATGTCATGCGATAAGGACGAATTGCAGGGGGGAAAGAGACGTTTCTAAAGAAGAGGCTCTTAAATATGCCACCGAAACTTACCAGATGATGATGGAATATGCAGTCCCGGCAAAAATCAGTGTGCTGATCGAGAACCATGGAGGAGTATCCAACGATGCTGACTGGATGGTTTCCCTCATGAAAGAGGTTAACAATCTGTACTTTGGAAGCTATCCCGACTGGCGTGCACCCTCAGAAAATTTTGATAATATTGATTACCTGCTTAAGATGCTTCCCTATGCAGGAGGAATGTCCTACAGGAATCAGCCTACCGAAGAGCTGACAGCTAAAATGATCCGGATGGCAAAAGATTCAGGGTACCGAGGCTGGTACGGCATTGAGTCATCAGGCCGTGAAGAGATCAAAAAGGGAATTGAATTACTGAAAAAATATCTTTTTGAATGAAAAAACTCTTATTTCTCATAATCATAGCTGCAGCAGCAGCTTGTTCCTCAGATAACACCAGGAACAAGCTGCCGGCAACGACACAGGTTATTGATCAGGCAACTGTCAATGAAACAATTGAAA
>CAZKWD010000390.1:0-2646 GCA_964556175.1 uncultured Rikenellaceae bacterium | reverse complement strand
TTACCCTTATCTGACAGTAATTCTGCAACTTATGCAATGTTGAATGACGCAATGGCATTTGCTAATTCAAGGGTAATTGTATCCTGATCTGTTTTAATAACTGTTCCCATATTATAAAATTATGATTTAATAAAGTATAACACAAATTAATAAATCACTCCCCAATTCCCCCTTTCGAGGGACCGGGTAAGTGAAATTAGCACGGTTAGTTTTCAGAGGTTCCTGGGGGAGAAGGAGGTCTCCTTTTTTAAAAGAGTTTTGCAATTCTCCTGTTAAATATGATCAGCAACAGCAATACTATGCTCCACTGGAATATGCATGACATAAAAGAGAATTGTCTGAATGGATTGAACCATTCACCCGGCACAAATGATTGAGCCAGCCACCATATGAGTAATGTTACTGCTGCGACAGGAATAAACCATGTAATTATATATACCCACCATTTCCCAAGTTTAAAGTCTTCGACCACGGAATTGATCTCGCTCCTTATATCATTAACTCCCTGTTTTATGATCATTGCAGCGATCATTGCCCCGGATATCATTAATGCGACTCCCCATACAAAGTCCTGATTACTCAGAAAGTTCAGGTTTCTTGCGGAAGGTATTCCAAACAGGAATACCAGGATCACAATAACAACTATAGCTCTGTTCCTCTTCATGCCGGTATCAACCAGTACCCTTGTCGGAAGCTCAAGCTGAGCGATAAGGGAAGAAAAACCGGCAAATGTAAGCCCCAGGAAGAAGAGAACTGACAAAAGACCTCCTCCGAACATTTTATCAAAAAGCTGAGGCATCCATATGAAAGTCAGTCCTGTTGATGCAGGACCGCTTGTCTTCATTATTTCGAGAACCTGTGGATCACTCATGCCCATTTCATGCTTTAGTATTGCGAACACTGTTCCGAAGACCATTATCCCGGCCAGGAGCGAGACCGTATTATTTCCTATACCAGTCAGGAAAGCATTACCTACAGCACCATGTTCCTTCTTCATGTATGCTGCGAAAGTCATGAAGAGTCCCCATCCGGCACCTGTATCCCACGCGTTCTGTGTCAGTGCATCAAGCCATGTTTTTGGATCCCCAAGTTGTTTGAGGTCCGGAGTAAAAAGGTAAGCAAGTCCTTCACCTGCTCCCGGCAGGGTAACTGCCCTTATGACACTTATAATCACTATTATGAGTAAAGATGGTATGAGTATCTTATTTACTTTCTCGATCGAATTGATGCCTCTCCAGATAGCCAGGGCGCCAAACAATATTGCTGCAGCATGAGTTAACAGTGGCCACATGCTTGCCTGGTAAGTATTCCAGATCGACATGGCTGATTCAAAGTTATCCGGCAGAGGGTGAAATGCCATATAGACGAAATAATAGATGCACCATCCAACTACAACAGTGTAAAAGAATGTTATGGCAAGTGGAACAAAAGCAACAAATGAACCTATCCAGGTAAACCGCCGGCCCATGCTTTTCACAAATACACCTATAACTCCTGAACGATGTTTTCTGCCGGATGCATACTCGGCGATGATAAGTGGAATGCTCCAAAGGAACAGGAAGCAAAGCCATGCTATGAGGAAAGCACCTGCTCCTGTTTCGCCGCCGCTCTGGGCAGCTATCCTCGGAAACCGCCAAATATTACCTGTTCCTACAGCCACACCAAGGGCACTTAATATCAGGCCAAATCTCGATGAAAATCGTTGTCCGGTTGAATCGTCGAGTATTTTATTCATCTCAAACCTGTTAATTGAAAATGGAGAAGTTTGAAATTAATATAAAGTGATAAAATCACTTGAAGAAACCTTAAATAAATATTAATTGAATCTCAACATTGAAGATAGTTAAATACATTATTATAGAAGCATATTAGTCTCTTCAAAGTCTGCCGGTATTAAGCATTGTCGCAATATATAATATATAATTTCCACATAAACAACAGATTGCATATTGGTGGTCATAAATAATACTTAAGGTTAGAAAAATTTAATAAAAAAACATGTATGATTTTTTGTTTAATTAAATTCATTTCATACATTTGCACCCGCTTTTAGCGAGAAGTTGGTTGAGGAGTTTGAAGAAATAGAGTTCCGGCTTAGGAAAGAGGGGGAGAATAATGAGGGGACAAGCCGGAAAAAATATTTCTGATTTTTTTGGGAAGGACGATAAAATTTCATATCTTTGTCGTCCCAAAAAGAAAATAAAATGAAGCGAAAGGTCCTCCTTCGCATAATCAACGGAGGGCATTTGTTCTTTGAAAATATGAAGTAGCAACCAGGCGAGATAGACGATCTCGTCTAAAAAACTTGTTAGTATTTTAGAATGAGTCCAAGGAAAAGTCTTCGTCAAGATTTTAAGATAAATTTTTACAATGAAGAGTTTGATCCTGGCTCAGGATGAACGCTAGCGGGAGGCTTAACACATGCAAGTCGAGGGGCAGCATTAGTCAGCCGTAAGGCTGATTAGATGGCGACCGGCGAACGGGTGAGTAACGCGTATGCAACCTACCCTGTACTGGGAAATAACCCGGAGAAATTCGGACTAATATCCCATAATGATATTCTGGGGCATCCCTGAATATTTAAAGTTCCAACGGTACGGGATGGGCATGCGTAACA
The DNA here is from genome assembly GCA_964556175.1 of uncultured Rikenellaceae bacterium. GTDB lineage: Bacteria > Bacteroidota > Bacteroidia > Bacteroidales > VadinHA17 > LD21. The sequence continues at coordinate 29 of CAZKWD010000390.1, read as the reverse complement.
TTAGCTAGTTGGTAGGGTAACGGCCTACC
>CAZKWD010000389.1:0-2647 GCA_964556175.1 uncultured Rikenellaceae bacterium | reverse complement strand
CCTGGATAGTAAATACCCATTTCCCTTCCATGTTAAGTGATTTACCCATTGCAGCGGCCTGTTTTACAACCCCTTCGGGCAGACCTGAAAGATCTTCCTCATTGTCAATGACAAGTTTGTAGCCATTGGTTTCTGCAAGAAGATTCTGTCCGAACTGTACTGACAGCATTGAAAGTTCTCCATTTATTTTCTTAAGTTTCTCCTTGTCTTCAGGCGATAATGCTGCTCCATTCCTTATAAAGCTTTTATAGGTATCATCAAGAACCTTTTTCTCTTCCTCCGTCAGGTTGAACTTATCCATATTCCCGAATACAGATTTTACTCTCTGGAAAAGGCTGTCATTCATGCTGATATCGTCTCTGTGCTTCGACATGAGTGGTGCTACCTCCTTACTTATAGCCTGCAGTGAATCGTTGGTATTTGCTGAATTAAGTCCTCCGAAAACCCTGCTTACTTTTGTCAGAAGCTCACCGCTGTACTCCAGGGCTTTAATGGTGTTATCAAAAGTAGGTTCATCCGGATTGTTAATTATAGCCTTTATCTCATTCTTCTGTTCTTCAAAGCCTTTAAAATAGGCAGGCATATAATGTGCTGTTTTTATCTCTTCAAACGGAGGAACCTCAAACGGGGTTTCCCATTTATTGAAAAATGGATTGTCGCTTTTGATCTCCTTTTTACAGCCTGAGCATAATATAAATGCAGCAATCATAATGAATACTCCGTTTTTCATATCTGGTATATAAGGTTATTATTTTGTGCCGAAATGTACAAAAATGATTTCATTGGGCAAGATATAAAAGAAGGAAAGACACCCTTCGATGTCTTTCCATACCTACTAACTTAAACCTGATCGTAGAATTTGGCCGAATGGCCTATGTAGATATTTATGATTCATTATAATGACGTTCTATAATGCATTTTGTTGCACCTTTTTGTGTTAATGTTGTGTTAAGCATTTGTTAAGGCAATGTATCTGCCAGTAATACAGAAAGATAGGCAATATTAAAATAGATTATTATAAAAAAGATTTTCATATAAAGTATGTAATTAGTGTAAGAGATTACTCATTTCGCTGCGCTTCATTCCGAGTGCCAGCGAGGAATCTCGTGCTAGTGTAAAAATCCTACTTAAGCCTCAATACCACAGAATCAACTGTATAGGATGCAAATATTCCCAGTCCTCCTTCAACATTCGAATATGCAGGCGATATTTCCGTAAACGGATTCTCCCCGCTGGAGTAGTTATCTAATGATCGATGATAAGTATAATATGCTTTATCTGTATTTAATATATAGAAAATAATGAATGCTGAATCGCTTTCAGAAAAAGGCGCAACAGTCAAAGTATTAACGAAGATTCTTTCACCGTCTCTTCCTTCGTCTGAAAAAAATGCCGGTTTTTCTCCGTAGGAGGAGAATTCAGGCAAATAGCCATATTCAGAATCATAAATAAGTATTTTTGCGGCAAATCTGAAATAATTTGCTTCTCCCGGATAATCGGTCAGATAGACATTTGCTCTGATCATGTTCAAGCTTTCCGTACCGGGTATTTCCTGGTTCTCCCATAAGGTGTCAGCTTCAAGATGAAAATTTCTGGACATTGGTACTGTACAGGTTGCTTCTGCGGTCAGCCCCTTGTCACTTGTAACCTTTATCCGGTATGTTTTTCCTTCTTCAACCAGTATATCTTCCGGCCTGAAAACATATGCATCAGTTACCTTTTCCAGGCTTATCTCTTTGACATCGTTGGAAATAGTAACATTAAGGTTCCCGAGCGTTTCTTTCTTATTAAGTTCTCCAAATATTCTTTCATTTGAAGCTATGGAAACAAATGAAACTGTATCGTTTGGAGAGATAAATGAATTTATGACCAGCTTCTGCACAAAATCGGGTAAACTGACATTGTTAACCTCTCTTTCACACGAGGTTATCAACACAAATAGACTTATTATCAGAAATAATATTTTTTTCATGTCACTGTCAGAATTTAAAGGAATAGATGAAAGAGGGAATTATAGGGAACAGGCTTACCTGTTTCAGAACTCCGTACTCCTTGTCGTTTTCGTATACCCTGTCGCTGTAATAAAAGAACGGGTTAAACCTGCAGTAGGCATTATAAACCGATATTTCCCATGTCCGTTCACCCCATTTCTTCTGTTTGTGAAACTGGATTCCAAGGTCAAGCCTGTGATAGGCTCTCATCCTGAAATTGTTTTTTTCTCCGAATTCGTTTACGTGTTGGGAAAACAAAATTCCGGATTGATAAAATTCAAGGTCAGTCCAAAGATTAAGACGATGATAGTCAGTCCAGTAAGCCGATAGTGGTAAGGTTACAGCATTCCCGGTACCATAAACCCAGGTGCCCGAGAGATTAATATGATCATTCAGCTTGTACATGGTAACCAGCGAAATATCATGGCGCCTGTCATATTTGGCAAAGAACTCCTTACCAAAATTCAGTGAATCAAATTGCATCTTTGTCCACGACAGTGTGTAACCTATCCATCCCGTGAACTTTCCCCCCTTTTTCTGAAACAGGAATTCAGCTCCGTAAGACCATGAATGGCCTGCCGTAACATTTTCTTCCCATTCTGTAGCTGTTACATCTGAGGGTTCTGCAAGTTCAATGAAAGATGCCCCCTCCTTAT
>CAZKWD010000388.1:0-2650 GCA_964556175.1 uncultured Rikenellaceae bacterium | reverse complement strand
TTAAAACTAACCTTAAAACAAATGTTTAAAAACCTGCTCAAAATAGCTGTTCGCCATATTCGCAAACATTTTGGTTATAGCCTGCTAAATATACTGGGACTTACACTGGGTATATCAAGTGCCCTGTTCCTGATTATTTATGTGTCAGATGAAATAAGTTATGACAGGTATCACGAAAATGCTGACAGGATATACCGTGTATCATCAAAGATCACGGAGACAGATGACCAGTTCACATGGAATGTCGCGCAGATACCCTTTGGACCCCAGGTCGTACAGGATTATCCTGAAGTGCAGTCATTTGTACGGTTCATTAACATGCCGCGGGCATTGTATAAATATGAAGACAAGGAGTTTGTTGAGGAAAATTTCTATTATGTAGACTCCACCCTGTTCGATATCTTCAGCTATAAGATACTCAGAGGTGAGGTAAGATCGGCAATTAAGGATCCGGGTAAAATAGTGCTTACAGAGACTGCTGCTGCACGCTATTTCGGAGATGATGATCCTGTAGGAAAGACTCTTACCACCGGGGATAATACTTTTGAAGTGACAGGGGTTATCGGTGATGTTCCTTTCAATTCCCATTTCCGGTTTGACGCTGTTGCAGCAAGGAATAACCTTCCGAAACAGATCGGGAGCTGGGGTAATTTTGGTGTCTTTACCTATCTCCTGCTGCCTCACGAAGTCGATGTCGAGGCATTTGAAACCAAAATGCAGGGCATGTATGATGCTCATATGAAGACGATATTCGGACCTTTGGAGATTAATATTGAATATATCATGGAGCCGATCACCAGGATCCATTTGTATTCAACAAATTCCGGAGAACCGGAACCAACAGGCAGTATTACCTATGTATATATCTTCGGTCTAGTTGCCCTGTTCCTGGTACTGATAGCGGCAATGAATTATATGAACCTGGCAACCGCCCGGTCATCCGGACGTGCACGGGAGGTTGGAATGCGAAAGGTTGTAGGTTCACGCCGTGCTCCGCTGGTGGCACAGTTCCTGTCCGAATCGCTTGTTCTGACAATTATCTCTCTGATAATAAGTGTAATATTGCTACTTGTTCTTCTTCCGAAATTCAACTTGCTGGCTGGTAAATCATTCGATGTTTCAATACTATACAGTCCTGTGGTAATTATCTCAGCGATTGGGGTTATGCTTATAGCCGGCATAATCGGAGGAAGCTATCCTGCATTTTTTCTTTCGAGATTCAGCCCCGTGACAGTTCTCAAGGGGGAGATAACACAAGGTTCGGCAGGTAGCCTTTTCAGGAAGATTCTTGTAATTATCCAGTTTACAGTATCAGTGGTGATGATAATATGTACACTCGTCGTATTCAGGCAGCTCAATTATTTGAAAACAATGGACCAGGGATTTAACCAGGAGAATGTATTAACTCTCCAGCTTAACAGAGGTATGGTGAATAAATATCCGGTGCTTAAGCAAATCCTTCTTGAAAATGATAATATTAAGTATGTTACCTCTACGAATACTTCATTAGGCGAGGGTTCGGCAAAGGTAATATTCAATGTTGAAACTGACCAGGGAATGGCACAGCGGGGAGTAAATTTTGCTGTTGTTGATCATGATTTTATTGATGCCCTGGGAATAAAGATGGTTGAAGGGCGTGATTTTCAACTGGATATGCCTTCAGACACTCTGCTCGCGGTTGTGGTTAATGAGACTTTTGCCAACAGGATGGGCTGGCGTGAGCCGATTGGCAAAAAAGTAGACGTGGGTGATGAGAATACTCTGCGTGCAAGTGTTATAGGGATGATGGCTGACTACCACCAGACAGGTATGTATAATGAAATAGAATCTTTAATGCTGCTGTATCGGGAACTGGGTAATATTATATATGTCAAACTTAGCGGAAATAATATTGAGCCAACGATAAGCTTCATCGAAACAAAATGGAAAGAGGTTTTTCCTGATCAGCCCTTTTCATACACATTTCTAAAAGAGAGATTTAACAGACAGTTTGAGGCAGATGAAAAACGGGGTCTCATATTTACATTGTTCACCATACTGGCAATTCTTATTGCCTGCCTCGGACTGTTCGGCCTTGCCTCATATATGGTGGAGCAGAGAACCAGGGAGATCGGAATAAGAAAGGTATTCGGCGCTAATGAAGGTGTCATTATAAGGTTGATATCAAAGGACTTCCTGATACTGGTGACTATTTCCATAATAATTGCAGTTCCTGTAGCATATTATTTCATGAGTAACTGGCTGCAGAACTATGTATACAGAACGAAGATAGGTGTACTGCTTCTGATACTGGCAGCACTGCTGACAGTTGTCATCACATTTATTACCATCAGCTACAAGGCATACCAGGCGGCAATTATGAATCCGGCCAGCTCAATAAGGACCGAGTGAAAAGATGCTTTTTTAGCAATATATTCAACCTTTCTTTTTGCATGTTTGACCAGGCATAAAGTGTAGAAATATTTAATATATTGTAAATAAATATGATATATTAAAAAAAAAGCGTACCTTGCGCGGAAATTATAAAATTAAATTATGAGTAAAGGAACAGTAAAATTCTTTAATGAATCAAGAGGATTTGGATTCATTAAAGAAGAGAATTCAGAAAAAGAGTATTTTGTACACTCTTCAGGATTAAAGGATATCATTT
>CAZKWD010000387.1:0-2657 GCA_964556175.1 uncultured Rikenellaceae bacterium | reverse complement strand
TCTGTAATCTAACGATCCCTCCCTATAAGAGAGCTGGCTGTAAGGTTCAGCTCTTTTTTTCTCTCTTCGCTCACTCCGACCTGCTTTAGAAAACTGAATGCTTTTCCGATATATTCATTGGCCAGGGCTTCTGTGGCAGCTTTTATGTTAAGCTGATCATAAAGTTCAATAATCTCCTCCACCTTTGTTTCCGGGTCAGCATCCTTAATGGCCAACAGTGCCATAAGCTGTTTAAGCTGCTCTCCTGAAGCCGTTTCCATTGCCTTCACCAGTGGAAATGTTTTTTTATTTGCAACAATGTCAGCTCCTGGAGTCTTGCCAAACACTTCTGTGTCGCCCCATATATCAAGCATATCGTCCTGGATCTGAAACGCCAGCCCAAGATTTCTCCCAAATTCATATAACAAGTCCGAATCCTTGTCTAAGGCCCCTCCGATCACTGCTCCTGTTTTAAGTGCGGCTGCCACAAGTACTGCTGTTTTCAGTTCTATCATCCTCAGGTACTCCTGGCGGGTTATAATATCTCTGTTTTCGTAATCCATATCCAACTGCTGCCCGGCACATACATATATAGCAGCATTATTATAAATATTGAAGACTTTTAGCAGATTATCTCCCGGGGTTTTTAATATGCACTCATTGGCGATGAATGCCATCACATCTCCTGACAGTATTGCCTGGTTGATGTCCCATTTGTTATGCACAGTCGGCATATTTCTTCTTACCGGTGCCTGATCCATAATATCATCATGCACAAGGGTGAAATTATGAAAGACCTCCAATCCTATGGCCGGCAGCATAGCTTCATCAATTTTATCGCTGAACAAATTACAGGCCAATAGAACCATCACAGGTCGCAGTCGTTTACCTCCTGATGACAGGACATATTTTACAGGATCAATAAGTTCTACTGCTTCCGTATTAAACGAAAGATTTATTATAGCCTTTTCAACTTTTTCCTTTAAATCGGAATAACTGTACATGATTTATTTTCAACGACCCCGGCAGCAGGCACAAAACTTATCCCTTCAGGGCTTCGGCACCGCTGACAACTTCAAGGATCTGGTTAGTGATTGCGGCCTGGCGTGCCTTGTTATACTGCAGTGTCAGCTCCCGGATCATGCTGGTGGCATTATCGGTAGCCTTATGCATTGCAGTCATCCTTGCTCCATGCTCGGCAACAAATGAATCAAGAATTGCCTTGTAAAACTGTATCTTAAGCGATTTTGGTATAAGCTCTTTTACAATTTCCTCTTCTGTTGGTTCATAAATATAGTCGGCGAGTATATTTTTCTTTTCTTCTGATGAGGCTGCCGGTTCAACAGGGAGAAACTTCTCATCAGTCATTATCTGTACTGCAGCATTTTTAAAGTGGTTATAAATAAGTTCGATTCTGTCATATTCACCCTTGATAAAACTTGTCATAACTTCTTCGGCAACAACTGCCACATTATCAAATGTAAGGTTATTAAAAAGATCATTTCGTTCAGGCAGCATTTTTATTTTTTGCTTTCTCAGATAATCATAACCTTTTTTACCAATTGGCAGTATCGTCAGGTCTCCCCTTTTGAACTGGTCGATATATTTTTCAGAAATCACTCTCCTGGCTTCTTTAATTACATTTGAGTTAAACGCCCCGCAAAGACCTCTGTTTGACGTAATTACAACCACCAGTACTTTTTCGGGGGAAGAAATGCGTCCGTAGACATTTTCAATCTCTGTTTCGGCAAGGTTTTGTGTAAGGTCTGTAAGTATTTCCTGTAATTTTTTAACATAAGGACGCAGACGGACTATCTTATCCTGGGCTTTTCTCAGTTTGGCTGCTGAGACCATTTTCATGGCCGAGGTGATCTGCCTTGTGGATTTGACAGAACTTATTCTGATCCTTATTGCTTTTAAATTTGGCATTGCAACTAATTAGTCATGCAGATATCCTTCTTATTACTGGGGCTTATATTTTGCCGTAAGTTCTGCAGCGACTTTTTCGAGCACTCCGGTAATATCACTATTAAGCACTCCGTCGCGAAGGTTATCAAGAATATCCCTGTGTTTCAGGTCGAGATATTCAATATATTCATTTTCAAAACTTTTCACTTTGTCTACCGGTACATCTCTGAGTAATCCCATGGTACCGCAATATATTATTGCAATCTGTTTTTCAACCGGTACTGGTGCATATTGTCCCTGTTTCAGTATCTCAACATTTTTTGCTCCCTTATTAAGGATGGCGAGTGTTGAGGCATCCAGATCGGATCCGAATTTTGAAAACGCCTCCAGTTCACGGTACTGTGCCTGGTCAACCTTCAGTGTACCTGCAATTTTTTTCATTGACTTGATCTGGGCATTGCCACCGACCCTGGAAACTGAGATTCCGACGTTAATAGCCGGCCTGACGCCTGCATTGAAAAGGCTTGATTCAAGGAATATCTGTCCATCGGTTATGGATATTACGTTAGTCGGTATATATGCTGAAACGTCTCCTGCCTGCGTTTCAATTATCGGCAGTGCGGTCAGCGATCCTCCTCCTTTTATCATATGTCTGATAGATTCCGGTATGTCGTTCATCTGTTTTGCCACCTCATCCGATTCAATGATTTTTGCAGCTCGTTCGAGGAGGCGGGAGTGGAGATAGAAAACATCACCCGGATATGCCTCAC
>CAZKWD010000386.1:0-2669 GCA_964556175.1 uncultured Rikenellaceae bacterium | reverse complement strand
GATCTGCAGGAAATAGGAGATCCAAACCTGTCACAGGTTCTCGATGAATTCATCAAGAAACATAAGCTGACAAGAAGAAAAAAATAAACCGCAGAGGTCGCCAAGCTTTTATCGCCAAGATCGCAAAGAATAGATTTACACGATTTTAACTTTGTGTACTTTGCGCTTACTTTGTGTGCTCTGCGGTTAAAATTAACTTTTTCAACAGCCCCTTTTGGGGAGAGGTTTATTTCTTCCCGTACTTCTCAGTCCGGGCATCCTTTATTACCCCGCTCCAGTTTAATCCGAATCCGAAATCGTATACATTTCCTTCCGAATCTTCATGGCAGGTCATGTCAAAGGGAACATCCTCATATTGGGTTTCGACAGTATACATATTTGACGGCATCTGCAGCGGAAGAAGTCCTGAAGGCTCTGCTGCGCCGCTGATAATATCCAGAATTGCCTGATCCTGCACTTCAAAAGTGACAAGGATAGCATCGGCAGCTTTTTCAAATTCAGCGAATACCATAGGTTTTGATATATTGACAGATACTATCACAGGCTTATCCTTCATCGCATTTTTAGTATCAAGAACCATCTTAAGATCACCTGTATTTTGAGTATTTACTGTTTTACCTTTGTAAGTACGGTTAGTAAATTCCTCAAGCGGATCACCTCCTGCGATGCTTGGATCACGGGCTTCCACAGCTACATACTTGCTATACTGAAGACTGATAGGGACATACCCGTTACCGCCTTTATTAACATCGGTACGGTCGTACCCGGTGCCGCTGTTTGGACTGCTTATTACAACAAGTGCAAAATCAGCTTCAGAAGGATTTTCGGTTACATTGAAATATTTCTTTACAATATCAATATTGATCGGATACGATTCAGATGCTGGTGTCTCCATACCGAAGAAATTCCTGCCGGCAGGCATTTTTCTTTTTGGAATATAAACTGTTTTATTTTTCTCCGCCGGCAGTACATTATTTATTTTCTTCAGCATAACAATCGATTTAAGCTGGGCATCATATCCGGCTTTCATAAACTCAGTATTTCCTGCAATGTTTTTTGTTTCTTCGGGGTTAAGATATGGATTTTCAAAAAGCCCGACTCTGAAAATATTCTTCAGCAGTCTGACAGCTGATTGCTCCATCCTTGCACGCATGAATTCTTCGCCATGCTCTTCAACACCCATGTTGTATGCTTCGACAACAGGTCCTGCATCATTATTACCTCCAAACTGGTCAACACCTGCCATTATTATCTTATAATGTCTTTCAACCTCCGATAATGTTTCAACACCCCAGCAGGTGGTTCCAAATCCATCGACAGCTGTCTCATCTCTTGTAACACCCCAGTCAGTGCAAACAACCCCTTCATAGGAATATTTACCACGTAAAAGATCGGTGATAATATATTTGTTGTAGCTATTACCGACATTTTCATTATTAACATTATCAATATCATAAGATATTGTATAGTAAGGCATTACGGCAGAAGCCATTTTGGTTTCACCTTCCAGTTTCATTGCTCCCTCGGTAAAGGGAATCAAGTGGTCGACAAGATTATTACCGGGATAAACAGCATATTTACCAAAGGCAAAGTGAGCATCACGACCTCCTTCTTCGGGTCCTCCTCCCGGCCAGTGCTTAATCATTGCATTTACACTGTTATAACCCCATCCGTCTGCAATGACTGTTTCACTGGGGGATGTCTGGAATCCGTCGACATATGCTCTTGCCATATCTGCAGAAAGCTGCGGACTTTCGCCGAATGTACCGCTTACTCTGCTCCAGCGAGGCTCAGTAGCCAGGTCTATCTGTGGCGACAAGGCAGTTGTGATACCCAAAGCACGATATTCCCGGGAAGCGATTTCCCCGAACTGTTCAACAACATCCGGATCGAAGGTGGCAGCCATTCCCAGCGATCCCGGCCACATGGATATCTGTCCGGCTGATCCGACGTTATATTCAGCTGTTGACATTGCCTGGTGTCGCGGATCAGAACTGTTGTTGGCAGGAATACCAAAACCTATGTTTTCGCACAGTGCCTGAACATTATTATTCCATATTGCTGCTATTTCAGGACTTTGCACTGACGTTACAAGAACATGCCTCAGGTTATCTTCAGTAAGAAATTTGATTTGCTGGTCGGTTAGGTCTGAAGCTTCTGCACCGCTCTCATCAAATGGCTTGCCACCATAAGTAGCTCCACCAAAGAAAGAACGTCGTGAACCTGACGGTATAGACTGGTGAGCGCTGTATAACATCAGTCCTGCGATCTGTTCAATACTCATTTTTGAAGCAAGATTTTTTGCCCTTTCATCCGCATTTAGTCGCCAGTCTTCATATGGGTCGAGCTGGTTATTCTTATTAAGGTCTTTGAATGCAAAACCCTTATCCGTCAATAAAACTACTCCCGAAGTTGTATCATAACCAAGGGTTTGGCCACCCTTATTGATAACGGTCATAACAGATCCTGTTCCGGTTTCGCTCCATTTTTTGCAACTGCTCATAGTAATGCTTACCATGATAATGAAAGCCATAGAATAGAATGCAATCTTTTTCATACTAATCTTATTTAATTGGTTTATACGTATATTTTTTTAACGACTTACACGTGCATTCCCTTTCCAGATATTCCAGATCTGTTCTTCATCGGCCGGCTGGCAGTAATCAGTT
>CAZKWD010000385.1:0-2675 GCA_964556175.1 uncultured Rikenellaceae bacterium | reverse complement strand
GTTTTTGTGAGCAACACCTGATAAACCAAGGTTAAATGCGATATCCCGACACTGGAACGGACGCAAACCAACGGCAGGATTTATTTCCTCAGTAAAAATAAGATCGGGGGTTTTTTCTGCAACCTCTTCGATTGACATCCCTCCTTCAGGAGAATACATTACCGTATATCTCCCTGTATTCCTGTTCAGTAATATGCTCAAATACAATTCCCCGGGATCTGATTCACCTTTATAATATACATCCTGAGCTATCAATACCCTGTTGACTCTTTTACCTGCAGGTCCTGTCTGAGGTGTAACCAGTTGCATACCAATTATTTTTGAAGCAAGCTCACCTGCTTCCTCAACGCTTCGTGCCAATTTTACACCGCCACCCTTGCCCCTGCCCCCTGCATGAATCTGTGCTTTCACAACAAAACATTCTGACCCGAATTTTTCTTGAAGCTGTCTGGCCACCAGTACAGCCTGATCAGGTGTTTCAGCAACAAATCCCTCCTGGATATCTACATTATATGCCTTGAGTAACGACTTACCCTGGTATTCATGAATATTCATCTTACATTTGTTAAGTTATAAAGGATTTCCGGTTATTGAATTCGCTGTATACAAAATAAAGGTAATAAACCGATTTTTTAGTTATTTTGATAAAAAAAAGAATGCGTAAGCTTAAAAACGAAGAGCTTGGAAGAAAGAGTATTGACCAGTTCAGGGAATCTGAGAAATCTCCCTTTATAATTGTTCTAGATAACATCAGAAGCCAGAGCAATGTAGGTTCAGTATTCCGGACTGCTGATGCTTTTATTACAGGCAGCATTTATCTCTGTGGTATTACCGCTATACCTCCAAGCCGCGAAATTCAAAAAACTGCACTTGGATCTACAGAATCGGTAACGTGGAAGTATTTCAAAAAAACAATAGAGGCAATAAGAGAACTCCGTTCACAAGGTTATAAAATTATCGGTATTGAACAGGCTGACGGTGCTGTTGAGCTTAGTGACTTTGAGGTAAAGGAAAATACAAAGTATGCTCTTGTATTTGGTCATGAAATTAACGGAGTGGCGCAGGAGGTAATTAATGAATGTGATTTTGTTATTGAAATACCACAGTTTGGCACCAAGCACTCATTTAATATTGCTGTGAGTGCAGGGATAGTGTTGTGGGAGCTGAACAGGGGAAAAAAATAGGGGCATTGCATGCAACGCCCCTACATAATATTTGCAATTTATAATTACTGGACTACAGATTTGAATGTATCGTCATTCCAGTATTTGGTAAGTTCAAGGTCGGTTTTTGCATATTCTTTCCATTTAGCATCTTTCCCGACAGCTTCACGCAGTCCGTTAAGCATATAATCTCTGTCATCGAGACGTGCACCCACAACTGCTTTGAGGTATTCACCTCTTCCATCAGGACACAATGCTTCTGCACTGTCAAGGGTTACTTTTGCCTTATTGACATCACCTTTAAGCAACTGGGCAAGAGCAAGGTTAAAGCATGGCTCTGTACCAAAGAAGTTAACGGCCTTGTCATATTCTCCTTTGGTTGTTGAAATGACCCCCATACCCCACTTTGATTCAGTTGTGGCAGCAGTCATTGATGTAAACAGTTCTTCGGCTTTAGCCATATCTCCTTTTACAAGATAGCAGAAACCAAGATTGTTTTTAACCACATCATTATTGTTGATAGCTTTTGCCACTTCATATGCTGCTATTGCTTCATCCGTTTTTCCCTGAGCCATAAGTGCATAACCTATATTATTTGCTGCACGAATACACTTAGGAAAGTTTTCCAGGGCAGCTTTGTAGATTGAAAGTTGTTCCCCGGCATCTTGTGTCAGCGTACCGGCATATAAAATTTCCTCGAGGCTTAATGCTTTGGGATCAGATTTAGCCAGAGCAAGAATCTCTTCATCACTACGGCCTGTTTTTTCAACATCGACAACCATTTTAGATCTTCTCAGCTTAGGAAGTATATCAGTTTTGAGGGCTTCAAAAGCTGCTGCCATATTTTTGATTTCCTTCTCACGAACTTCAGGATCGGCATACATTGAGAGTACACGCAGAATAAGGTCTTTGTCCTGCAGGGTTGAATTTTCAACTTCGGTTTTGAAACCTTCCCAGTCTTCCGGAGTGGTTTTTGAATCGAAGAATCCTTCAGCTTTAGCACTTTCGACTTTATCAAATTCTTTCTTCAGGAATTTATCAGCTGCAGTACCCCTGTTGCCTGAGAGTTTTGTATTAAGATCCACTCCCCCATCAGGTGAAGCATAAGAACTGATACCAACCTTTGTGAACTCACGACTAGGATCAGTTTCAACAGCTTTTATATACTCCTCGAGAGTTTTTATGTCCTCTGCTTTCAGCTCAGAACTGCGAATACTATACTGGTTGATAACATAGTGAATATCAGCGGCTTGTGATTCAGGAATGACTCTAACAAATTTATCCTTCATAGCAACAGATTTAGCATGCTTATTCACCAGGGTAGAAGTTGCAATAACTCCATCTGCTAATTTTACAGGATCAAAATCGAGGCTTTTTGCACCTCTTACGGCCTTGACCCTGAGTATCAGCTCAGAGACCCTCATGTCCTCCTTATAAGGAACGGATGAGTTATACTTAAAATTACCCCCGTTATACGTGACAACCGGGTTATTTGCCTGTACACTTTCACCC
>CAZKWD010000384.1:0-2677 GCA_964556175.1 uncultured Rikenellaceae bacterium | reverse complement strand
CAAATGATATCCATTTAGGATTAAAATTCGGGTGTTGCAACGCTGAAAACAGGAAAAAGAACAGAAACCCAAAAGCAAAAATACTTCTCCCTCGAAAAAAATATCAAAGAAAACCGGTGAGTATATTGATTATGAGGAGATAAAGGAATAAACTTATTTTTCTTTTTCTGATGATTTCAGCTGTTTTGCCAGCGCATTGGCAAATACAAAATCGTTCAGTATCTCACAATCGGAATGAAGTATCTCCTCTTTAGTCCCTTCCCAGCATTTCACACCCTCATGGATAAAAACGATCTTTTCTCCTATTTTCATCACAGAATTCATGTCGTGGGTGTTCACTATTGTTGTCATTTTAAATTCTTCAGTCAGCTCTTTTATAAGTTCATCGATAAGAATGACGGTTATGGGATCGAGGCCTGAGTTGGGTTCGTCGCAGAACAGGTATTTAGGATTCAGCGAAATTGCCCTGGCTATGGCTACTCTTTTCTTCATTCCTCCCGACAGTTCTGACGGAAAGAGTTTGTTGGCATTGATTATATCAACCCGGTTAAGGCAGAAATTGACTCTTTCGGCTTTTTCCTCAGGGCTTTGCCTGGTAAACATATCAAGCGGAAACCTCACATTCTGTTCAACGGTGAGAGAATCAAAGAGAGCACTCCCCTGGAAAAGCATCCCCATCTTCTTACGGATTTCCTTCTTATCATTAAACTCAAGCTTATTAAAAAGAATATCCTCAAACCAGATCTCCCCGCTGTCAACATCATGAAGTCCTACAATTGACTTGATCAGAACTGTTTTCCCCGATCCGCTTCGTCCTATTATAAGATTCGTTTTACCTGCCTCGAAAGTTACCGAGATATTGTCCAGTACCTTTTTATCATTGAACGATTTATCAAGATCTTTCACTCTTATCATGACAACAGGAGTTGAGTGAGTATTACATTGAACAGCAGTACAATGACACTGCTGTACACTACTGCTTTGGTGCTTGCCCGTCCTACTTCAAGGGATCCGCCCTCGACATAATAGCCATGGAAAGCTGAAACACTGGTAATGATAAAGGCAAAGATCACTGTCTTTATCATCGAATATGTGACATAATAGGGAATGAAGGCATACTGTAATCCGTAAATGAAATCTTCGGAGGTTATAACACCTGTTAAGGTCCCTGCCAGCCAGCCGCCGATAATCCCGACGATAATGCTGATGAGGTTAAGAAAAGGGTTAAAGATAAATGTTGCAATTATCTTCGGGAGTATAAGGTAAGAAGCAGAATTAACTCCCATCATCTCCAGGGCGTCGATCTGTTCTGTAACCCTCATAGTGCCAATCTCTGATGCAATATTTGATCCGACTTTCCCGGCAAGGATAAGTGCCACTATGGTTGATGAAAACTCAAGCAATATTGAATCGCGGCAGCCAAGACCTATCAGATAGGTAGGGTAAATAGGATTTTCGGTATTATAGGCAGTTTGAAGGGTTATTACAGCACCCATGAAGAACGAAATTATTGTGACTATGCCTATCGAATTAATACCGAGATAAATCATCTCGTGCATGGTCTGCCTATAATAGATCGCTGGTTTTTCAGGTTTGGAAAAGACCTTTTTAAGCAGAAGAACGTAACGTCCAAGCTGTGTCAGAAAGTTTATCATGCATCCATGTTTACAGCATTCAAAAATAAGAATATTTACCGACTATCTTGTGGCTTATTCTTTTTACCTGAGGCAAAATTAATTATTATATATTTGCAGAGAAATTCAGTGACTTACTTATCAGCTATGGATAACAGGTATGTAATCATAATGGCCGGCGGTGTAGGCAGCCGTTTCTGGCCTTTGAGCCGTCTTGAAAAGCCAAAACAGTTTCTCGACATCCTCGGAAAAGGGGAAACACTTATTCAGCAGACTTTCAGACGATTTAAAGCCTCCTGCCCAACACAAAATATTTTTGTTGTTACCAGTGCGGAACATATAGATATTGTTGTTGAACAGTTGGATATTGATCCTGCAAATGTGCTGGCAGAGCCTTTTCGCCGCAATACTGCACCCTGCATTGCCTATGGTACCTTCAGGATAATGAAGGAGAATCCGGAGGCCGTAATCGTGGTCACACCTGCCGATCACCTGATTGAAAAGGAGGATATATTCTGCAAGGTGATAAACGACAGTATGGATTTTGTTACAGAAAATGATGTTCTCCTCACTCTTGGAATTAAACCTGACAGTCCCGAGACAGGCTATGGATATATTCAGGCGAACCGTAAGAAACCTGTAAAAGACTACAATAACCTTATGCGGGTGAAGACATTCACTGAAAAACCTGATGCCGACCTTGCCGGTAAGTTTATACAGAGCGGTGACTTTTACTGGAACTCCGGGATCTTTATATGGAACATAAAGACAATCATGGCTGCTTTTGAAAAGTATATGCCTGATGTGTTCGATGCTTTTGATGAAGGGAAGAAACTCTTTGGCACCCGGCAGGAAAAGAACTTTGTTGCCAGGACGTATGCTGAATGCCGGAGTATCTCCATTGACTATGGCATTATGGAGAAAGCTGATAATGTGTATGTTATGTGTACTGATATTGGCTGGTCCGACCTTGGGACATGGAGTTCGCTTTATGAACATTCGGTATCAAACAAGAAGGAAAATGCAGTCCTGGGAGGTAATAT
>CAZKWD010000383.1:0-2680 GCA_964556175.1 uncultured Rikenellaceae bacterium | reverse complement strand
AAATGGACGATTATCCGGCGGGTATATTAATTTGAATCCAGGTACAGAAGGATAACCGTTATTGAGGTCACTTCCTCCTGTATCACAGGAAGAAAGGAGGTGACTATGACTTCACTTACAACTTTTTATTTAAGCGGAATATTAGGAAAAGAAGTATTCGATTCTGATGGGAATGCCATTGGTGTAATCAAAGATCTGCTCATTAATGCTGTCCCGTCAGGACAGAATGATCCAAGTCAGCAGCAGGTTATTGGCGTGAAACTCAGAATAAAAAAGGAGACAAAATTCTATTCCTTCAGGTATTTCAGGGTTTCAAAGGCAAGGGAGATGCTGAATGTGACCTGTACTAATCTTGTTGAGCTCAGGCAGGTGGAGGTTAATAACGGGCTTTTGCTCGATGAGAATATCCTTGATAAGCAGATTGTTGATCTTAACGGGCGAAAGCTTGTGAGGGTAAATGATGTGAGGCTGGCGACACTGCCTGCAGGGACATATGCTGTTGCTGTTGATATAGGTATTGAAGGATTGTTGAGGAGAATAGGCATATCCATTCCTATAAAAAGAGTCCTCTCTTTGTTTAAAATAAATATACCTGCAGAGTTCATTCTCTGGGATGATGTGCAGGCAATAGATTTTTCGAATCTGAATATAAAACTTTCAAAAAGCTATGCCAAGCTGCAGACTCTTCACCCCTCTGATCTGGCTGATATCCTGGAGGATCTCGGTAAAAAATCAAGTACTTCGGTTTTTTCAGCCCTTGATGAGGAAAAAGCTGCTGATGTTCTTGAAGAACTGGAACCGCATGCCCAGGTACATATCATAGAGAGCCTCCCTATAGATAAAGCTGTCGATGTTCTTGAAAAAATGCCTGCCGATGAGGTGGCAGATATTCTTGATGAACTGGAAGACGACAAAGCGGAATTGCTTCTGCAGGAGATGGAAGAAGAATCATCACAGGAGGTCAGGGAGTTGCTGGAATATAGCGAAAACCTGGTAGGCAGTATCATGACAACCGACTATCTGTCGTTCACAGGTACTAAGACAGTTGATGAGGTTCTGAAAGAGCTGCGTGCCCGTAAACCTGAACCGGAAGAGCTTTATAATATGTTTGTTACTGAAAAAGAAGACAAACTGGTCGGTACTTTCAACCTCAGGGATCTTGTTCTTGCAGAGCCTGGTGCAGCAATCAGCACTATAATGACATCTGAACCTGTTTCTCTGTTTGATGATGAAAAAACTTCAGCCGTTGCGGAAATTGTATCGAAGTATAACCTGCTTGCAGTTCCCGTTATAGATCAGAATGAACAACTGCAGGGGATGGTGGTAGTTGATGATGTTGTCGAAGACCTGATAAGTGAAAGAAGGACCAAAGGCAAAAGATAATAATCCGGTGAAATGACAGGTCTTAAACTAACCAGAAAGCGTTTTTTCAGAAGAATGGCCATCTTCCTGATGATACTTGGACCGGGTATCATCACAGGCAGTGTCGATAACGATGCAGGAGGGATTACTACTTATTCACTTGCCGGTGCTCAGTTCGGCTACGGACTGATATGGACACTGATTCCTTCATTCATAGTACTCGTAATAATCCAGGAAATGAATGCAAGAATGGGAATAGTGACAGGAAAGGGCCTCGCAGATCTGATACGGGAAAATGCAGGTATTAAAATAACTTTTTTCATTTTCCTCGGACTGCTCCTTACCGGTATCGGTAACACAACAACAGAATTTGCAGGAGTAGCAGGCAGCATGGAGGTTTTCGGTGTCAGTAAATATATCTCAGTTCCTGTGGTAGGAGTGTTGGTGTGGTTTCTTGTGGTGAAGGGAACATACAAGATAGCTGAACGTATATTCCTGATATTCAGCATGTCGTTGTTGGCATATGTTGTTTCAGCAATCATGGGGAAGCCTGACTGGCAGGAAATAGGAGAAGCAGTGATTAGGCCTCGGATGGATATCAATACAAAAAGTGTCACTATGGTAATCGGGCTGGTAGGAACAACCATTGCTCCATGGATGCAGTTTTATATGCAATCCACCGTGATAGAAAAGGGCCTTAAGATGAATAATTACCGTTATACCCTTGCAGATATAATTGTCGGATGTATTATTACGGTGGTGGTCGCATTCTTCATTATGGTGGCATGCGCATCAACACTACATCCTAACGGAATAGAAATAAATGAAGCAAAAGATGCAGCCCTGGCTCTTAAGCCGCTTGCGGGAAATCTTGCTTCACAGGTTTTTGCATTTGGACTGTTTATAGCTTCAATTTTTTCAGCTACAATTTTACCACTGGCAACCGCATTTTTTATTTGTGAGGCATTTGGTTTTGAAGCAGGCATTGATAAAAAGTGGAATGAAGCAAGGGAGTTTTATATTCTTTATACAGGTACACTGATCATCTCGGCATTAATAATACTTATCCCCAATGCCCCGCTGATACCTATTTCCTTGTGGTCACAGGTTATTAATGGTATCCTGCTTCCCGTAGTCCTTATCAGTATGATGATACTCATTAATAAGAAAAGGATAATGGGTGTTCATGTTAACGGGCAGATAACAAATATCATCGGGTGGGGTGCTGTTGTTATTATGATCTGTCTTTCGGTTACTCTTCTTATCCTCCCGATATTCAGCAGGTGATAAAGTGTTATCTTTCAGGCCATTCATTTCC
>CAZKWD010000382.1:0-2689 GCA_964556175.1 uncultured Rikenellaceae bacterium | reverse complement strand
TTGCGCAAGAGGTGTTTTTGCCACATAACGCATTAATCCCATTTTCAGTGTTTTTCCTGAGTTTGACAACTGAAAAATGCAAATAATTGATATACAGGCATAATGGTCCCATAAAAAAAGTTTACTCCACTACATTCTCTTCCAAAACGGCATTAGGTATTTTGATGCCAAGGGTTCTCAAGATCAGGTTATTTTCATCCGTGATCCCGGTTCTCATGACCACCCGCTTTTTAAAGGCATTGATAGTAACAGCTCTGAGTTTGTCTAAATGATTAAAAATCTCATCCGTCGACAAGTTTAACTTTTCCTGCCGATTGATTTTAAATTCAATTGCCCTGAGCATATACAAGCTTAAGAAGCAAATCATGATATGACCCTGGATCCTTTTCTCTGTCCAGTGATATACAGGGCGAAGATCCAAAGTGGATTTCAATACCCGGAAGCTGTTTTCAATTTGCCATAGCATTTGGTAAGTCAGTACAATATTTTTGTTGCTCATGGATTGATTATTGGTATAAAAGCCAAAAAAACCATCCCATTTTTCTTTTTCCTCTACTTTCTGCGAATCAATTATCATTCGTGATTTGCCTTCCATTGTCAGATAACTGTTATAAGCTGACTTGGTAACAGATTTTGGATTACTACTTTTTCCCAGTTTCTTTTGCAACCTTTCAAGCAACAGTTCCCGTTGTTTCTTATCCCTTTCAGCCCGCTTATTACTATAGCCCAATACTAATCGCTGACCATCAATGATGATTTGATGGGCTGATATAATATCATCAATGCGTGTATAGTTCTCCCGGTTTAAGATCTCCTGGTGATACTGATCAGACACCTTGCTTATCTTGGCTGCAATAATATATTCGTAGCCGGCAGAAGATAGTTCCTGCATTATTTCATTACCGACAATACCCTTATCTCCTACAAAAATGATCTTTTCAATTAAAAAATCTTTCTTGAGCCTGTTTAATACCGGTACCACCGTTTTGCCTTCATAGGTATTACCCGGGAACAGATGGTAGCTTATCGGCAGCCCGTCCTGATTGATCACCAGGCCAATGACCACCTGCACACAATCTGTCTTATTGTCCTTGCTGTAACCATATTTTCTTAAGGCATCTGCCTGCTGGCTCTCAAAATATATCGTCGTCAGATCATAGAATACAATGCTTACTGAAGACTTAAACAAACTGCGTGTCTTTTCAAAAAATGATTTTTCTACCATGTCTTTATGGTCTGCAAGTATATCCAGGCTGCGGTATAAATGCTGCAGTTCTACCTGATCAAAGTTTTCACCATAGATTTTTTCTTTCCACTTGTCTATGGCCAGCTTACTTAATGGATTGATAAGCCGGTTGCTTATCATCAGCTTCACAGCCTCTTCAAGGGAAAACTCAACCTTATATTGCTGTTGGATACCCGCAAGCAGTGGTTTCATTTGCAGATATCTCCAAAGAAAATTGACAACCAGCATGGGCCCGTATATCAGGGCATCCCGGATACTCTCTTCCGATTTGCTTAAAAGAAAATATTGCTTTGATAAAGCCGCAAATTTTTCCATCAGGTTATCAATACTTCCTTTAGCCAGGAGTTCTTCTTCCCTGCCCAGGGTAGAAAGTATCCGGTGCCTTGCTTTGCCTTTGTCACGGTAGCTTTCCGCTATCTGGAGATAATAAATGGGTTTTTCTTTACTGCCGCCGCGTGTTCTTTTGACAAACATATGCGTATTTTTATACAAATGTAACACATATTATTTATTATTAAGCCCACATAATATAATAGTTTATTAACATTTTATTGTTAATCTATGCCACTACATTTTTAAAAAATTAATCGAAGTAAATTTATATGATCCTGATAAAGAGCATGTTATGATTTTCATAGGTCGGGAAAGGGCCTGCAACTGTCAAACTCAGGATAAACCCAGCTGTTCCATTTATCGGTAGACACTGTCTCGGAAAGAGGCTCGCTGAAGTTTATATTCATGTATTGCGCAAGAGGTGTTTTTGCCACATAACGCATTAATCCCATTTTCAGTGTTTTTACTTCTTTGGCTCTCTGCATATCATAAGTATCATCTGGACTGATATTGCATTTGAGAGTATCAGCCATCCCCTGGTATTTTCCCTGGCCGACAATAAAAAAAGTAGTGACAGATCCTCCGGAACCGGTAGATTCGTAAGTTGAGATTATATAAACATCAGCCACCTTTCTGTCCCTAACATAATTAATGAAAGGGATCTCTTTTTTAACATAGTCACTTGCCGACATGAAAACATTGAGGGCATCTTTACGCAGGGTATCGGCAGTGGACGCTGTCTCCTGGCACAATGCCGTTACAGATACAAGCATTGATACAAGCATTAAACAAACTCTTTTCATTTCTCGTTTGGATAGGTAATTATTTAGCAATAACGAAGTTAAGCAAAGGATTATTACTAAACGAATTATTTTAGTAAAGAATTATTATTTAAATAACGGTATAAAAATACCAGTTGCAGGTTTAGTAAAAGCTAAAACCTGTAGAATGGATAGAAGAGAAGCCGGATCGGGAAGGATTATTCAGATATCGATATTGAAATCCCTCCACCCCCGGAATTGCCAAAACGCGGATTCACTACATTGTTGTATATCGAACCGAAAGTATACGTAAATCCGAAGCTTGTAAAGTATTCAAACTGTGTTGCCA
>CAZKWD010000381.1:0-2691 GCA_964556175.1 uncultured Rikenellaceae bacterium | reverse complement strand
TTCTGGTCGTACTCGAACAGTGCCCATTTGCCGTCGATATAAGGTTCATATTCTTTAATACCTGAAAGATCGTCATAGATCCTGATCCTGATATCCTTCTTTCCGCTAAGGTCAATACCAGGAGTCAAGCTATTGGTAGTGATCATTGGTGCCACGGTATCAATGCCAACGTAAAACATACCAAAAGATGTAGGCTTTGCAGTCACAACACCATCATTGAACGTACTGCTGAGACCACTTTTCTTAAAATCATCACTGAGCTGGATGATCAACATCTTTGATTCCATTCCTTCAGGGATCACAGATGGCCTTATTGATAAAGTATATGCTTTATGAACCGGGGTGAATTTATCATGAATGTAATGAATCTCCGACAGCATCTCATTTGGTCCAGATGCCTTCCTGTATTTGAAATATAACGTATCATACAGTGATCCTGCTGGAAAGGATAATGAAACATCTTCTGTGTTAAACCTGTTTGATCTGTTATATGGCATGATGTATTGACTATTATCTGTATAAACAGTCTTCTCCTGAATTTTCTGCGGTAGCCCTTTCACATTGAATGCCAGCGTCGATTTATTATTATGAATATCAGCTACTGTAATTTCAACGTGATAGGTCCTGTCCTCATTGAAATTGAATATACCTCTGTTCACAACATCCTGGTAAACACTTAGTTTGTCATTTGGAAGAAGAAATGTCTTTTCGTAATGTGTTCTTTCCCTGATATAAGTTTCATAATCAATATGACTGTTGATATACCGTGATTCGCTGAATGAAAACTCATTCATCACATACTTAAACAAGGATACGCTGTCGATTTTCATTTCAATAGAATAAACCGCACATTTGTTATAGCTGTCGTTCAGCAGGTCATAAGATTTAATTCCAAAGCCCGCAGGTCCGCTTATTCTTATCTCATTCTCTGCAGGTATATAGTAATTTCCATGGCCTCCGGTAACAGTATATTTTTTCATTTTATTCTGATTATTTATCAGGGTGTTATCTGTTACAGGATAAACCGCAAGCTTTTCAATGACCGGAATTATATTATCACCTGTCCCGAATTCAAATAACAGGGGATTAACAGGCATCTCCGATTCCGATTTCCGTATCTCGTAATGTAAATGTGGTCCTGATGAGCTGCCTGAATTGCCTGAATAGGCAATAAGATCACCCTGTTCAAACCGGAATTTATCTTTTGGAGGGAAGACTGTTATGAGATAGCTTTTCTTTTCATACTGCTGGCTTACAATGTATTCTTCAACTTCCGGTATAAACCTGTCAAGGTGTCCGTAAACCGTTAAATAACCTGACGGGTGCCTCAGATAGAGAGCCCTGCCGAATCCGCCGGGCGATATACTTATTCTGTAAATATAGCCTGATGCTGTGGCAACTACTTCTTTGCCAGTAACTCCCTGTGTCTTTATATCGAGACCAGAATGAAAATGGTCTGACCTGAGTTCGCCAAAATTTGCTGATAATGATAATGGGATTTTAACAGGTGAAATAAAAAGTGTCTTATCCTTAGGATTCTCTGTTAATATGTTCAAAATCAACACGCTCGATATCAGTAGTCTTATCAGGGTCATGTGGCTGAAGTGCTTTTGTCTATGAAGGTGCAAAGCTAACTTTCTGGTTCATTCGGGCAAACTATTTAGGCCAATTTTTTGAAAATATCATTAACAGTATTAACTTTGTCCTAAAGATTGAGCTATGTCCGATCAGGGTTATGAAGAATTAAAGGTATTGAACAACAAGCTCGACGAACTGTTAAGTAAATATCATAACCTGAAGGAGGAATGTGCTAATCTTAAAAGCGTGAATGAAGCTCTCAAGAACACTCTTCAGGAACGTGATGCCAGAATAAAAGAATTAGAAATTAAATACGAAAGGATTAAGTTATCAGGAGCATTGATGGGAGAAGGTGAAAATGCTTCAGAGGCAAAGAAGAAGATAAATGAACTTGTGCGGGAAATTGACAAATGTGTTACTCTTTTAAACAGATAAAATATAACAATGGATGATAAGCTTTCGATCAGGGTTAATATAGCGGACAGGTATTATCCATTGAAGGTAGAAAGGGAAAACGAAGAAAAGATACGTAAAGCTGCCAGGATGATAAACGAAAAGGTGCTGCAGTACAAGCAGAGATACACCGATAAAGATGTACAGGATTTTTTAGCTATGGCAGCCTTGCAATATGTGATAAAACTCACAGAGGAAGAGGAAAAACTGGATAATGATTATCTCCCGGATACCATTAAAGAACTGATTCAGAAAATAGATACGGTTCTTGAAATAAAAGAGTAACGGCGTTCTTTAAAATATAATAAATAATTGCCCGCACTGTTTCTTCATTCATTTTTGAAACTCAACAGTTAAAACTTTGGAGCCAACCTTAGTTCAGTAAGAGCAGGCCTCATCCCGAGCACTCGGGATTCCGCCAACTGGCGGATCAGAGGAAACTCGACCTGGAATAGGAGCTCCAGCCATTAAGATATGGGGTTTTAAAAAGTTGGAGGAACTTTGCGGGTTTTTTATTCTGGTTGCTGGTTACTGGTTCCTTGTTACTGGTTGTTTTGTATTGGCACTTTGCAACAAGCAACAAGCAACAAGCAACAAATATTAACTTACACTCTGATGTTTCGCAGATGATATAAATGGTTGATAAATAGTTAAATAAGT
>CAZKWD010000380.1:0-2718 GCA_964556175.1 uncultured Rikenellaceae bacterium | reverse complement strand
AGAGTATAAGTATCCGTGACAGCATAAACATGGAGTCATCAGTCAGGGAAATGAAACAGGACACTGTCCCCGGTGCCAGGCAAAAAAAACAAAACAAATTCATCAGAACCCTTAATGATATCAGTTTCGGCCATACATGGTCCGACACAATCGGATTCAGCTTCAGATTCGGCGGACTACTTGATCTTGACAATTTTAGTTTCAATACAGTTGATGGTTTTGTCCATGGAATAGATTTCAGTATCTCAAAGAGATGGAAAAACAATAAATCACTTTCATTTTATCCTGATATTCGTTATGCATTCAGCCGTGAGCAACTTTTGTGGAGACTGAACGGTAACTTTTCCTATGACAGGGTGAGGCAAAAGCAGTTTTTTTTCAGGGCCGGAATGACCAGCAGGGATATCGGAACAGGTGGAAGCATAAATCCTTTTTTGAATTCCGTAACATCCCTGTTCTTTGAAAAGAATTACCTTAAGTTATTCGAAAACAGATATTTTGCCTTAGGCCACAGGAGCCGGATCTCACTTGGAACTTATCTTGAACTGACTGCTGAATATGATGACAGGAGGGTACTCGAAAATAATACCTCATTTGCGTTTATCAGTTCATCAGCTGAGTATTCGGATAACATACCTGTTAACTTTTATTTATCAGCAAATGCAGATAGTATGTATGCTTTGAGAAACCAGAAGCATTTTGAATTTGTGACAAGTGTTAGTTATACCCCAAGGCAGAAGTACAGAATAATAAACGATGCCAAGATACCATGGGGTTCCGACTGGCCTACCTTTAATCTCACGTGGAAACACGGGATCAACGAGTTCACTGAGCTTACAGACAGGTATAAACATTTTGACATGATCCGGCTCGAGGCATCTAAAGAGCATGACATGGGTGCCTTCAGCGAGTTCAGGTGGAGAGTAAGGACGGGCGGATTTATTAATAAGAAACATCTTACATGGTATGATTTTTTTCATTTCAATGAACAACCACTACCTGTCCTGATTAATGATTACCAGGATGCTTTCAGACTGTCTGACTATTATTCACTGAGTACTAATGAATTCTATGGTGAGGTTCATATAAAGTATACGACGCCATACCTTCTGCTTAAGTACCTTCCCGGCCTCAGTAAAACCCTGATGCGTGAAAACCTGAGCCTCTCATGGCTGGGATCAGAATTTCACAAGAGTTATACTGAAATAGGATACAGTATTACAGAGTTATTGCTTGTAGGAGAACTTGGAGTATATGCCGGATTTAAAAACCTGACATATGAAAGTATCGGTATAAGACTGGTATTGCGCCTGGATTAGTGGTTAAGCAAATGGAGGCTCATCATGATTATCATACTCCTGATCGAAGCTTCCGCCGGTGCTTCTGAAGTTATCATGATTCATCTTTGATCCCAGCGTTATACTCTGTGTGCTACCAGGTTCCGGTGCATTGCCAATATCAAAATCATCAATATCAATAAACTGAGCTTTCTCCTCTCTGAATCTCAGCTTTACATCATCAACAGGACCGTTACGGTTCTTGGCAAGAATTATCTCGGCTATTCCTTTTGTTGATGAGCCGTCATCAAATGTCGGAATTCCGAATTTTTCCTGACGGTGTATAAAAACAACCATGTCGGCATCCTGTTCAATAGCTCCCGATTCGCGCAGGTCAGACAGGAGGGGACGTTTAGTGCCGCCTCTCATTTCAACCGACCTGTTAAGCTGAGAAAGTGCAATAATCGGGACATTCAGCTCCTTGGCAATACTTTTCAGCGATCGCGATATACTACTCACCTCTTGTTCACGGCTGCCTGCATCTTCAGGCCCTGACATAAGCTGAAGGTAATCAACGATAACAATATCGAGCTTATGCTGAGCCATCAGGCGGCGGCATTTTGCCCTTAGTTCAAATATTGAAATGGCCGGTGTATCATCAATGAATATGGGAGCCTGAACAAGCTTCTTGATCCTGGCATCGAGATGTTTCCACTCCTCTTCGGAAAGACGGCCATTCCTGATTTTGTCTCCCCGTATATCGGTTTCTGCAATTATAAGCCTGTTAACAAGCTGTATAGAGGACATTTCACATGAAAATATTGCCACTTTTTTCCCGTGGTCAATTGACATATTCCTTGCCATTGAAAGTGCCAGTGCTGTCTTTCCCATTGATGGACGGGCAGCAATGATGATAAGTTCTGACTTTTGCCATCCGGACGTCAACCTGTCAAGTCTTGTAAAACCCGAAGGAATACCAACCAATGCATCTTCTCTTTTACCTGCCTCTTCAATCTCCTTTATGGCCTCCTTGATAACCATATTAATGGGAGATACTTCCCGTTTGATGTTGCCTTCGGCAATCTGGAACAGGGCATTTTCAGAATAATCGAGAAGATCGGTAACATCTATCGAGTCATCGAATGATCTTGACTGGATCTCAGTAGAGACCCTGATCAGCTCACGCTGAATATATTTCTGGGCTACTATACGTGCATGATAGTCAACGTTGGCTGCGGAAACAACCTTTGAAGTAAGCTGGGTTAGATAAACGGGTCCTCCAACACTTTCAAGCTCGTGGTAATTACGAAGCTCTTCAGTGACAGTATAAAGATCGACAGGATACTCCCGCAAAGAAAGATCAGAGATTGCTTTAAAGATCTTTTTATGTGCATCCTTATAAAAACTCTCAGGTTTAAGAATGTCTAGTATGGTTATTACA
>CAZKWD010000379.1:0-2725 GCA_964556175.1 uncultured Rikenellaceae bacterium | reverse complement strand
GCTGGTGATTAGTAATTGCTTCGCCCGCCGAAGCCTTGGCGAAGGTGGGGTTATTTATTAATAGTTATTGCCCCCTTTTTTATATTATTTTGTGCAGCATGTAACTTATTCTTCAGTCTTTACGTCAGTAGATTATAACCTAAGCTTCAAGA
Source organism: uncultured Rikenellaceae bacterium (assembly GCA_964556175.1). Lineage (GTDB taxonomy): Bacteria > Bacteroidota > Bacteroidia > Bacteroidales > VadinHA17 > LD21. The sequence goes on along the minus strand of CAZKWD010000379.1, from coordinate 2,573 downwards.
ACTGACTATGTTTAAAAATTTTATTTTAAATGCCTGCCGCAACATGAAAAAGCAGAGTGGATCTGTTATTTTAAACGTTGTAGGACTGGCTATTGGATTAACTAGCTTCCTGTTCATCTCTTTCTACGTCATCCATGAACTCAGCTATGACAGATTTCATGCGAATTATGAAAATATTTACAGATTGAAGGTTGTGGGACGATTGTCAGAAGGAGAAATTGACCAGGCAATCACTGCTGCACCCATGGCACAGGCAATGCTTAATGATTATCCTGAAGTTATTCATGCAACCAGAGTGAGGGGTTTGGGAGCATGGCTGATACGGTTCGGAGATAAAAAATTCAATGAGGACGGAATACTATTTGCAGATTCAACCTTCTTTGACGTTTTTGATTTCCAACTTCTAAAAGGAGATCCCTCTAATGCCCTTGTGCAACCTCGTTCTATGGTACTTACTGAGGAATTTGCGAATAAATATTTTGGTAATGATGACCCGATTGGTCAACGGATGAGCGTTGAGCAAGATTCAGTGTTATATACTGTTACAGGTGTTATTCAGGATATACCGGATAATTCACACATTAAATTTGATATGCTTGCCTCAATGAGTACATATCCCGGAATGGCAAATGAACAATTCTGGCTGAGTCATAACTTCTATACTTATATTGTTGTAAATGAGAATATTGAAAAGGAACAGCTTGAAGAAAAACTCCAGGGTTTGTTAATAAAATATGTAGGACCGCAGCTCCAGGAGTTTATTGGAATAACTGTTGAAGATTTCGAAAAAGCCGGCAACTATTTCAGCTATGAGATGGAGCCATTGAAAGATATACATCTGAAGGGTGCTCCGCAATACAATCTCGAACCGCCGGGTTCCCTTCCTACAGTTTATATTTTTATTGCCATTGCCATAATGATCCTGGTGATAGCAATTATTGATTATGTAAACCTTGCAACAGCAAAATCGACTGCCAGGGCAAAGGAGGTAGGGGTGAGGAAGGTCGCGGGAGGTAATAAATCCGGTCTGATTCTGCAGTTCCTGGGAGAGTCGGTTATTGTTGTTACTGTTGCAACCCTGCTGTCGGTTTTATTGGTTTTCATGCTGAGTCCGGCTTTCCATAATCTTGTTGGAAAGGAAATATCGTTTGCACTGCTCACAAGCTTTAAAGGAGTATTGTCACTCATATTGTTGATTATTATCGTCGGAATTGCAGCAGGATTTTATCCTGCTTTTGTGCTTGCCTCTTTTAATTCTGTTGAGGTTTTGAAAGGAACTCTTAATCCCGGATCCATGTCAAAGACTCTCCGGGGAATACTTGTTGTCTTCCAGTTTACAGTCTCCATTATCATCATAACAGGCTCAATTATTGTTTACAGTCAGCTCAATTTCATGACAAAAAAAGATCTTGGTTTTGACAAGGAGAATCTGATTGTTATTCGCCGGCCTGATGCTTTTTACAGGCAGATGGAATCATTCAGGACACAGCTTTTACAAATTCCGGGGGTAGATAAAGCAGGTTTTTCATGGGCTTTACCAGGTTCGACTTTCAGCAATAACGGATTTCTTCTTGATAATGATCCTGAAAAAAACACCTACCTTATAAACCAGGCAGGTGTAAGTCTTGATTTTCCACAGGCGCTGGGTGTTCAACTCGTGGAAGGCCGGTTTTTTTCACGTGAATACGGCAGTGATTCATCGGCAATACTCATCAATGAAACTGCTGTTAAATCACTTGGACTTAAGGATCCGATCGGGAAATACATATTGCAACCGCAAGGACCTCAGCAGTTCAGAAGACTTCAGATCATAGGTATTATGAAAGATTTTAATATCGAATCCATGCATAAGTCAATTACTCCTGTTTGCTTTACTGTTATGGGGCCGGGAGGTGGTGACAAATTTGCAACAGTAAGATTAACCGGGAATGATGTTCCGGGTACTGTCAGGGCAATAGAGCAAACATGGCAGACTTTTACAACCAAACAGCCTTTTCAGTATGATTTCTTCACGGATACCTGGAATAATCTTTACAGTGCAGAGATGAAAACAGGAAAGATCTTTATCCTTTTTTCAATTCTTGCAGTTTTTATTGCCTGTCTTGGATTGATTGGACTCATAACCTATATCACGAACAAAAGAACCAGGGAAATAGGGATAAGAAAAACATATGGTGCTTCGGCACAGGTGGTCCTGAATCTGTTATCCAGAGAGGTCATTTACCTTATTCTTATTTCATCGCTTATAGCCTGGCCGCTCGCCTGGCTTGGTTCAAGGTACTGGCTGGAAGGATTTGCCAGCAAGGTGAGTATTAATCCCCTGATATTCATTTCTGCAACAATCGCAGCATTAATAATAGGTTTGATTTCAATTAGTTATCGGACATTAAAGGCAGCAGCAACTAATCCCGCAGAAGCTCTGAGAATAGTATAAATGATATGTCTGCATTAATGCGATCTCAGGTACTTGTCGATCTCCTTCGCAGCCTTTCTGCCTGTTGCTATTGCATTAACAACCAGGCTGGCACCACTAACCGAATCGCCTGCTGCAAATACTTTAGGTATGTTTGTTG
>CAZKWD010000378.1:0-2728 GCA_964556175.1 uncultured Rikenellaceae bacterium | reverse complement strand
AAATGAAAATATCCGAATTATCAGTAAAAAACTACCAGTTCACCATAGTTGTCTTTCTGCTTCTGGTTTCGCTGGGGATCTATTCCTATTTAAAGATACCGCAGGCAACAGATCCGGAATTCCCGGTGACTATCTTCCCTGTGATAGCTGTTTACCCGGGAGCCTCACCGGCTGATATTGAGGAGCTTGTGGTGGACAAACTGGAAAAAAGCATCAAGGAGCTTGAGGATATTGACAGGATGACCAGCGAGATAGAGGAGGATGTTGCGATTATCGTTATAGAATTTTCACCCGAGACTGACCCTGATATGAAATTTGATGATCTGCAGCGCCAGATAAATTCGGTAAGATCCTCGTTACCGGAGGATCTATACAGTGTTGAGGCTTTAAAGATACAGGCAGGCAATACCAATATAATACAGGCTGCCATTGTATCTGAAACTGCTGAATATTCGGAACTTGGAAAACTGGCCGAGGATCTTAAGGATGAGATCTCAGCACTTCCGGGAATAAGAAAAGCAGATGCAGTTGCTTATCCCGGGCAGGAACTCAGGGTTGAAATAGACCTTCCCAGGATGGCAAAGATGAATGTAACTATTAACCAGGTACTGAATGCAATACAGAGTGAAAATGCAAACATACCGGGAGGCACAATCGAGATAGGTTCGAAAAAATTTAATATAAAGACAAGCGGTAGTTATGAAAGTCTTGAGGATGTTCAGCGAACGATAGTCGGAGCAGGACAGGGCCGGGTTATTTACCTGAAGGATGTTGCCGATATCAGCTGGCATTATGAGGATATGAAATATTATGGGAGATATAACGGGGCAAAGGCAGCTTTCATAATTGCAAACATGAAACAGGGACAGAATATCCACAGGATGCGAAATTCAGTTTATGATGTTTTTGATTCATTTGAAAAGAAACTGCCAGCCGGGATCACTCTTGAAAGAGGTTTTGATCAGTCAGCCAATGTGAAAGCAAAACTTGGGCGTTTGCAGCGTGATTTTCTGTTTGCATTTCTTCTTGTGCTGATTACCCTTCTGCCCCTGGGATTCAGATCCTCAGGCATTGTTATGATATCCATACCACTCTCTGTTCTGATTGGTATCACGGGCCTTTACCTGGCTGGGTTCAGCATAAACCAGTTGAGCATCGTAGGAGCTGTGATAGCACTCGGATTGCTGGTTGATGATTCAATAGTTGTTGTTGAAAATATCTCAAGATGGGTGAGAAAAGGCACAAAGCCATTTGAGGCTTCTATACAGGCGACAAGACAGATCGGACCGGCTGTTATCGGCTGCACCGCTACACTCATTCTTGCCTTTCTGCCGCTGATGTTTCTCCCGGGCAAGGCAGGCCAGTATATGAGAGTGCTTCCTACAGCGGTAACTTTCATTGTCCTGGGATCACTCTTCGTTGCCCTGACAATAATTCCCTTTATAACCAGTAAATTGCTCAGAGGAGATGTTGATCCACGCGGAAATATTGTGCTGAGGGGTTTTCATAAGGTTATTGATTTTACATATTCCCGGGCTCTTCACTGGTCTCTAGTAAATCCTGCGAAGACACTGCTGCTTGCACTGTTGTTTTTTATAGCTTCTCTTTTCATCATCAAAGTGGTGGGATTCAGTCTCTTCCCCAAAGCGGGACTACCTCAGTTTTTTATTACTGTCGAAACTCCCAGAGGCAGTAATATAAATGAAACTGATAAAGCTGTGAGATTTGTCGAATCGGTTCTTACTAACAGGCCTGAAGTGGTTTATTATATGTCAAATGTCGGCAAAGGAAATCCCATGATCTATTATAATTCATTTCAGAAGAATGAGCAGTCAACCATCGGGGAGGTGTTTTGTGAGGTTAAACGTGAACTTGTACCCGACATCAGCAGATTTATTGATGATCTGAGGGATACGATGAACACTTATGTAAATGCAAGGATATATGTAAATGAGTTTGAAAACGGTTCACCGGTTGATGCCCCGATTGCTGTAAGGCTTATTGGAGATAACCTTGATACACTGAAGTATTATTCGGGGATTATCGAAGGTATCTTCAGGCAGCATGAGGGGACAACATATATAAAAAACCCTCTCAGCCAGTCGCTTACAGATATCAGGGTAAGCGTTAACACGGGAAAGGCAGGTATGTTCGGTGTACCTTCAGCGGAGATAGACAGGACTATCAGGCTCGCTCTTGCAGGGATCACTGCCGGGAAATATCGTGATCCGGATGGCAAGGAATATTCGATAAATGTCAGGATGCCGGAAACAGGACCAAATGATCATCTAATTCTTGATGATATTTATATTGCATCACTTACCGGAGCCCAGATACCATTGTCTCAGCTTGCCAGCATCGGATTCTCCGGTTCACCAACACTGATACAGCACTATAACAATGAAAGAGCGATGACTGTTTCCTCATCCGTAAGAACGGGATTCAATACTGACAGGGTTACCAAGGAGATACTCTCGGAAATAAGGAATCTGAATCTTCCGGAGGGATTTAAGATAGTTGAGGCAGGCGAGATTGAAAGCAGGCAGGAAAGTTTCGAAGGAATAGGAACAGCGATAATTATTGCAATTTTTGGGATTTTTGCCATACTGATACTTGAATTCAGGACCTTCAAGAGCACGCTTATAGTCCTTTCGGTCATTCCGCTGGGGATCATCGGGGGACTCTTTATGTTATGGCTGACAGGTCATACTCTCTCATTTGCTGCAGC
>CAZKWD010000377.1:0-2730 GCA_964556175.1 uncultured Rikenellaceae bacterium | reverse complement strand
ATCCCTACTCGGAATATATCCATGATTATGTTTATCATTTACACGACCTTGAGAATGGAGGTAAGTTTAAGAATGATTTCAGGGTAACATCATGGGGCGCGGTCTGCAGGAAAATATGGCTCGATGAGTTCCCTACATTTATTAATTTCTTTAAAGGCAATATGAAGCTGGTTGGTGTACGTCCGCTCAGCAGACAATATTTTGAATTATATGGCCAGGAGGTCAGGGAAAGAAGAATAAAATATAAACCCGGACTTATCCCCCCTTTCTATGCCGATATGCCTGAGGATCTTGATCAAATACAGCTTTCGGAACTTAAATACCTAGATTCATACGACAGACATCCTTTCCTGACAGATTTCAGGTATTTCTTTAAATCGTGGTGGAATATATTGTTTCATCATGCGAGAAGCCGATAAGAAATTGCAGATTCAAGATTCAAGATTCAAGGTATAAAAGAATAGCAGAAAACAAAATTTGTTAAATTATAAGATTAGTTCTAATTTAGCAAAGTGTCTCGATATACATTTCTAAAATTAAAGTGCTAATATTATGAAAGCAACTATGTTTGAGGATCTGGGTATCTGGCAGGATGCCAGAAAACTCTGTAAGGAGATTTTCTTAATTACTGAGAAAGATCCGTTTAGCAGGGATTTTAAACTTCGTGATCAGATAAGAACATCCTCAGGATCAGTAATGGACAATATAGCTGAAGGTTTCGAACGGAACGGCAATAAAGAGTTCATTCAATTTCTGAGTATCGCAAAAGGTTCCTGCGGAGAATGCAGATCCCAATCATACAGAGCTTTCGATTATGGATATATTGACCAGAAAATACTTAATGAATTGATCCATAAAACCATCACGTTTAGTAAACAAATTTCCGGATTTATTTCCTATCTGAAGCGCAGCAATTTCAAGGGCTCTAAATACCAATAAACCAGTAATCTGAAATTTTGAATCTTGAATTTTGAATCTGCAATTTCTTATCGGCTTCTTGCATGATGAAAAAGAATATTCCACCACGATTTGAAGAAATACCTGAAGTCTGTCATAAATGGATGCCTGTCGTATGAATCGAGGTATTTAAGTTCCGAAAGCTGGATTTGATCAAGATCTTCAGGCATGTCGGCATAGAAAGGGGGGATAAGTCCGGGTTTATATTTGATTCTTCTTTCCCTGACCTCCTGGTCATACAATTCAAAATATTGTCTACTGAGAGGACGTACGCCAACAAGTTTCATGTTGCCTTTAAAGAAGTTTATAAATGTAGGAAACTCATCGAGCCATATCGTTCTGCAAACAGCCCCCCATGATGTTACCCTGAAATCATTTTTGAACTTACCGCCATTTTCAAGGTCGTGTAAATGGTAAACATAATCCTGGATATATTCCGAGTAGGGATGCATGGTCCTCAGCTTATATACTTTTATCATTTCACCGTTTTTCCCTATCCTCATGAGGGCAATAAGGGGGCCGTATATATTTTCATTTTTTGGCAAAGGCTCTCTGGTCTTTTCTGCTTCAATGCAAAGGTAATTCCCGAGGAATGACTCCTGTCTGATCCTGAATCCTCCCCTGCAGAGACGACCCAGTGCTTCGGCACGGGTTATTACTAAATTATTGCCGTGGGTTAAAAATAAATATAGAGAACGGGTGAATTTCAGCTTGGGAAGTACACGCTTTACCAGAAAATCGCCTGTATAGTATATATAATTCAGCACAGGCAGAAATTTCTTCAGGATCCTGCTTTTGCGCTGATCCTTGGTCTCGACACAGCAGAAAAAATATCCCTTATCCTCCAGTTTCCTGTTTGCGGCATCAATAAAATCATCGAGCCTCTTTATGTCGTTGATCTTATGGAGGTTTATGATATACTCATATTTATTCTCACGGAGACTGGTTATATTAAAAACAGTTGTAGTGGATAGAACCGCGGTACGTCTGGTTAATTTCGGTCCGGTCATATTAATTATTGCTTCCGCCATTTCGGGACCCGCTTCATCTTCAATGGCACCGGCAATTCCGGAGGGAATCTCGGGGACTCTATCCAGATGCTTGTTGTTGCCGTTTATCTCACTTACTAGATCATATTCACTGGGTTTCCTGTACGACTTGTACTTCTCATAATCCTCAAGGTCCTGGATGGTGGCTTTCTTATATGCTATATAGACTGATCCTATAATAAGTTCAAGGAATGTTGCGACGATGGCTGTTCCGAGCACAATCGTTCTGGAGTAGTTATAATCCCTGAGAGTGTACATCAGAAGTGCCGTGATTGACAGGGAGATAATATTACTGCCTATTACCCTGTTAAACAAGGATGTAAAATTAATGATCTTACCGCGGTGCATCTTGCCGTTTATCAGCGACACAATGATCCATATAACTGCAAGACTTAAAAAGAATATGCTGTGTGAAGGCAGATATGACTTCAGGCTGGCCGGCTTGGTCCATACCATAGCCAGGAAAGATATCGCAAGGATTATGATATCAGCGAAAAGGGTTATTGTCCTGAACCTGCGTTTCTGCATCTTTTTTTACCCTCCGGGTTGGGAATGTGAAGTAAGTAAAAATCTACCTTTTTTATTCAGTTATGACTGAAATATATTGTATAGGGTTGCAACAAAAAAAATCCCCTCCTGGCTTTGCTCACCGAAGCATTTATGCGAAGGTGAGGAGGGGCAAGGTGTGGTATAATGTTTTCGACCCCGGAAAAGGGTCGAAGAA
>CAZKWD010000376.1:0-2754 GCA_964556175.1 uncultured Rikenellaceae bacterium | reverse complement strand
TTATCAGTGCCGGCGTTTCAATCTCAATAAAATTATTGTCATCCAGATATTTACGTACTTCCTGTGCAACTTTATGACGAAGTATGATATTATTCTTTACCGAATTCCTTCGCAGGTCAAGATACCTGTATTTCATTCTTAACTCTTCCCCGCCGTCCGTCTCTTCCTCAATAGTAAAAGGTGGAAGTTCGCTTCGGTTGATAATATTCAACACAGATACCTCTATTTCAATTTCGCCGGTAGTAATTTTCATGTTCTTATTACTCCTTTCCCTTACCTTTCCCTTTGTCTGTACTACGAATTCCCGCCTCAGCTTTCTTGCCTGACCGCATAACTCCTTATCAGTTTCCATATTAAATACCAGCTGGGTTATACCATAACGGTCGCGCAGATCTACAAAGGTCATCCCCCCAAGATCTCTGGACCGCTGGATCCAACCGCATAATGTCACCTCTTTACCTGAGTCTTTAAGTGTAAGTTCTCCGCAAGTATTTGTTCTGTACATTTTTTTTTGAATTTGTTCAGCAAAAGTAAGAAAATTTGAGGATCGTGGATATGAAAATATTTCTTCTTAATTTTAGACTTTTGAACTCACCGTGATGAAAGAGAACAAACATAAAAAATTCATGCAGGCGGCTTTGGAAGAGGCCGGGAAAGCCCTTGATAAACAGGAGATTCCTGTCGGAGCTGTTGTTGTCTGTAAAGATATCATCATTGCAAGAGCATATAATCTTACAGAAACCCTGAAGGATCCGACTGCGCATGCAGAGATGCAGGCAATAACAGCCGCGGCAAACTGGCTGGGAGGAAAATACCTGACCGGATGTACAATTTATGTGACTCTCGAACCATGTGCGATGTGTGCCGGTGCAATTGGCTGGAGCCAGGCATCAGCTCTTGTTTATGGAGCTGCTGATGAACAAAAGGGCTTTACTAAAATCACCGGCACCCTGCTACATCCTAAAACCAAAGTATCAGCGGGTATCATGGAGAAAGAATGCAGTGATCTTATAACAGGATTCTTTAAAACACACAGGTGAGGTTATTTGAAAAAAAACTTCTAAGTTTAGTAAAATTTATAGTCATGACTTTTGATAACAGCAAAACAATCATTGGAGTCAGGATCAAATTATTTGCTGCCACAGTTTTATTCCTGGCTTATATTGCCCTGACCTATGCGGTTAAGCTAATAAAATTCCCTCTACTCGGAATGAGCGATACAGCCTGGACACTCATACTGGTTGCTATCTACCTGATAATTGCTTTCCTGCCGATTATGCTTAATTATCAGTTTGTTTTCTTTTCTGATGAGGGAGAAAATATCGTGTTCAGATATTTTACAGCCGGTATCGTGGGCGGGAAAAAGAACTCAGTCGAAATCAAAAAGAGAGCATTTAAAGGTTATAAAACCGAATCGAAGTATTTCGGCCTCGTACGTAGCATTATTCTCTTTCAACAGATGGGTGAGGGAATAGCAAAGTATCCTCCTGTCTATATAAGTGCACTGAACAGTGATCAACGATCCAAATTATTTGGTGCACTCAACAAGTATGTTCCTGAAGCATGAGTTATACCCGGGAATAATATGAATTAAATCATTTTTAATGAATAAAATAGGCAGCAATTTTGGATTTTGGATTTTATTGTATTAATCCATAATATTATATTAACATGAATGTAGATAAAATAATGAACAACCTCGAGAAAAAGCATCCCGGAGAGGTTGAATATTTGCAGGCTGTCAGGGAAGTACTTGAATCCATAGAGGAAGTATATAATGAAAATCCCCAGTTTGAGTCTGCCAACATTATTGAAAGGATTGTTGAACCTGATCGTATATTTACCTTTAAAGTTCCCTGGATTGACGATGAGGGAAATGTCAGGTTGAACCTTGGATACAGGGTACAGTTCAACAATGCTATCGGCCCTTACAAAGGGGGACTTCGTTTTCACCCAAGTGTAAACCTGTCTATACTCAAGTTCCTTGGTTTTGAACAGACCTTTAAGAATGCACTTACCACTCTCCCAATGGGAGGAGGAAAAGGAGGATCTGACTTTGACCCTAAAGGAAAATCTGCGAGTGAGGTAATGCGCTTCTGCCAGTCTTTTATGCTCGAACTCTGGAAATATATAGGGCCGGAAACTGATGTGCCGGCCGGTGATATAGGTGTAGGTGGACGTGAAATAGGATACCTGTATGGCATGTATAAGAAACTTAAGGGAGATCATACCGGAGTTCTTACCGGCAAGGGGACAAACTGGGGAGGATCCCTTATCAGACCCGAAGCAACCGGCTTTGGCGGAATATATTTTGCACAGGAAATGCTCGCAACTAAAAACGAATCATTCAATGGCAAGACTGTTTCAATATCGGGTTTCGGCAATGTTGCCTGGGGTGCTGCGCTCAAGGTAAACGAACTTGGATGCAAGGTTGTTACAATCTCAGGACCAGACGGTTATGTCTATGATGCAGAGGGAATCTCAGGCGGTAAAATTGAATATATGCTTGAGCTGCGTGCATCCAACCAGGATATCGTCAAGCCATATTCCTACGCGTTTGAAGGAGTTGAATTCCACGAGGGAAAAAGGCCATGGGAAAGAAAGGTCGATATAGCCCTGCCCTGTGCAATCCAGAACGAGCTAAACGGCGAGGATGCAGCCGCTCTTATCAATAATGGAGTCATACTGGTAGCTGAAATATCAAATATGGGGTGTACGCCTGAAGCAGTTGAGGCATTTCATAAAAACAAAGTG
>CAZKWD010000375.1:0-2765 GCA_964556175.1 uncultured Rikenellaceae bacterium | reverse complement strand
AACTTATTTTACTATTTATCAACCATTTATATCATCTGCGAAACATTAATTAATAAATTTATTGCCGTTAGGGTGCCTTATTAAGAAATTATAATTAAACCACTTTATATATGAAGAACAAGAAACTATCAACAGCATCTGGCAGACCATACTTCGAAAATGAAGACAGTATGACCGCCGGACCAAGAGGACCTATTCTTCTTCAGGATTACTACCTCCATGAGAAACTGGCTCATTTTAACCGGGAAAGAATTCCTGAACGCGTAGTTCACGCTAAAGGCTCCGGTGCTTATGGTAAATTTACAGTAACCGGTAATATTACAAAGTACACCAAAGCAAAACTTTTCTCTAAAGTTGGAAATAAATGCCGTGTCTTTGCACGTTTTTCAACTGTTGGAGGAGAAAAAGGAAGCGCCGATACCGAAAGGGATCCCCGGGGCTTTGCAGTAAAATTCTATACGGAAGATGGTAACTGGGACCTGGTAGGAAATAACACACCTGTCTTCTTTATTAAGGATCCGAAAAAATTCCCCGATTTTGTTCATACACAAAAACGCGATCCGAAAACAAACCTGAAATCCGCAACGATGATGTGGGATTTCTGGAGCCTCAATCCTGAAAGCCTGCACCAGGTTATGGTGCTTTTCAGCGACAGAGGGACACCTGATGGTTACCGTTTCATGAATGGTTATGGAAGCCATACCTTTTCAATGATCAATAAAAAAAATGAACGCGTGTGGGTGAAATACCATTTTAAAACGCAGCAGGGAATTAAAACCCTCACCGGACCGCAAGCGGAGGAACTGAAAGGCAAAGACCCCGATTACGCCCAGAGAGACCTGGTTGAAGCTATCAGTAAAAAGGATTCCCCGAAATGGACCCTTAAAATCCAGGTGATGACAGAAGAACAGGCTAAGAAACTTAATTGGAATCCTTTTGACATAACAAAAGTATGGCCACATAAAGACTTCCCATTAATTGAAGTCGGAGTAATGGAACTTAATGAATTACCTGAAAATTATTATGCCGATGTTGAACAGGCTGCATTTGCCCCTTCTCATGTCATTGATGGTGTCGGTCTTTCACCTGATAAATTACTTCAGGGACGTATATTAGCCTATCCCGATGCACATCGCTACAGGCTGGGAGCCAACTATGAGCAACTGCCTGTAAACAAACCAATAGTACCGGTAAAGCATCACCAGAGAGATGGCTTAATGAGCCTGGAAAATAACAGTGGCTCCGGTCCGAATTATTACCCCAACAGCTTTGACGATATAGTTGCAGATAAAAGCTATAAGGAACCTGCAATGAAGCTCGATTCAAATATTGCCGACAGTTATGATCGTAATCTAAAGGACGATGATCACTTTTCACAACCGGGTATACTTTTCAGAAAAGTCATGACTGAGCAACAACGTATGAATACAGTTAGTAACTTTGTATGTAGTATGAAAGGAATAAGCGGGCCGAAAAAGAAAGAGATAATTACACGTCAGCTTAATCACTTCTATAAAGCAGATAAGGAGCTTGCAAAAAGTGTTGCAAAAGGACTTGGGATAAAGTATAGTCCGGGTGGCAAAAAATAAATAATAAAAACTTAATATAAGTAACAAATAATATTAAAAATCTAAATGTTATGGCAGAAATTGGAAGATCAATCGTAAAAATGGATGTTGATAAATTAATCGACCTCCTGAACAAAGCACTGGCCGATGAGTGGCTGGCTTATTATCAGTACTGGATAGGTGCCAAAGTGGTAAAAGGCCCTATGAAAGATGCAGTAACTTCAGAATTGCAGCTTCATGCAACGGAAGAGCTGACACATGCAGTACTGCTTGCTGATAGGATTGTCCAGTTAGGCGGCACACCAGTTCTGTCGCCGGAGGAATGGTCAAAAATTACTAACTGCGGCTATGATTCACCTTCAGATCCATATGTGGAAGTAATTCTTGATCAAAATATTAAAGGTGAACAGTGTGCAATACGTACTTACAGCAAGCTACTGGATATCACACGCGAAGCAGATCCTGTAACTTATAATATCGTACTCCAGATACTTACTGATGAAGTGGAGCATGAGGAGGATCTGGCTGCACTTAAAGAGGACCTGGAAATGATGCTTATAAAAAGAAAGTAAGGTAAATAATAATTAATCAACCTTAAATATTATATGTGATACAACTACATTTTCAATGCCTCGAATAGGCGAAAAAGCTCCTGAATTCGAGGTTAAATTCCCTCTTATCGAAGACATCACTATGGAGGTAGCTACTTAATACAGTATTATACAACCTGGTGAAAGCAGTACAAAAACCGTAAGGGCTGTATTCTATATTGACCCCAATGGAATCATACGGACCATTATTTACTACCCGTTGAGTATGGGCCGCAACTTTGATGAACTTAACAGAGTATTGATAGGGTTGCAGACAGCCGATGCATTCTCAGTTGCTCTGCCAGCTGACCGGAGACCGGGAGATGATGTTATTATTCCAACTGCCGGTTCGTGCGGAACTGCTAAGGAGAGAATGGAAAGCAAGAACGAGATGACCTGTTATGACTGGTTCTTCTGTACTAAAAAACTCGACAAAGAGAAAGTACTTAGTACAGTATTGAAGAAATAAAAATTACCGGTAAGAGTAAAAAGGTGGCATGAAAAATGCCACCTTTTTTTATTTTAAAACGTCTTAAAAAATTAAAAGTTATATTTGTTCAGAAATTTATGTTTTATAAAATTGTTGCACCTAAGAAAGATAAGCCGC
>CAZKWD010000374.1:0-2774 GCA_964556175.1 uncultured Rikenellaceae bacterium | reverse complement strand
CCTACAATGAAAAGAAACCGGCTCCGGAAATCATTGATGCTGCAAAGAAAGCTTCAGCCGCTGCTGAAAAATATGGAAGCTCATCAAATAAAGCAACTGCCGGGAAGATACTGGTACAGGGCTATAATAAGATGGGTACCGAATTCTTCTCAGAGAGTGATTATGATAATGCCCTTCTTTCCTTCGACAGTCTTTTATTGATCAATCCGGATTATGCTAATGCAATATATAACAAGTCTTTAATATATATGAGGCAGAATGATAACGATTCTTTCGAGGGAACAATTGATACATTCCTTAGCAAGCTTGAAAGCGGAAAAGATGACGACAGAATAGAGCAGGCTTCTACACAGGCTCTTGAATATTTTCGTGCCGCCGGATCGCTGGCAAACCAGGATGATAGTCTGGATAAAGCGCTTGACCTGCTGAATAAAGCCGCAAAATACGGAGACGACAAGGATCTTTTCTACTACTTCGCCGACGTGTATAACAAACAGGAGAATTTCGACAGCGGCACTGAATATGCTCAAAAAGGACTCGATCTTGAAACAGGTGAAGCCGAAGCTAAAGCGAAGTTTTACTATCAGCTTGCTGTTGCACAGGCAGGTAAAGGAGAAACCGCCAATGCATGCGCTTCATTTAAGAATGCCATGTACGGACCCTTTGCCGAAGCATCAAAAGCACAGAGAACAAATCTGAAATGTGAATAGATACTCCTTCGTCCCGATAGTACTATAACCATTCCTTGATCTCTTTGATGGATGAGACCGGAATGAGAAGTTCAATGGCACGTTTGTCAAGGTCTATGCCGGCGAGATCAGCTGCCCAGCCGCCAAAAGAGGTGACACAAAGGACTTTTTTGTTTCGCTGCCATGCAAAGGCTATCTCCGAGAGGGTCCCTGCGCCGCCACCCGCCGCTATTATGATATCGGCCGTGTTAATTATGATGAGATTGCGCGCCAGACCTATCCCTGTGGGTATGGCAATGTCGATATACGGGTTGGACTTCTCTGCTGTATCCTCGGGCAATATGCCTATAGTCTGCGAAGGAAACGTACCTGACGATTGCTTCACTCCCTTACAGACAGCCTCCATAAAACCTCCCCGTCCCCCACAGATAATAATCCTGTCGGGAGTGGCTATCTCCCTGCCAAGATCAATGCCGAAGTAATATAACTCCTCGCTGCAGACAGGCGTATTGGGGCCAATGATGCCGATTTTTTTCATTGTAATACGATATTATGGATTAAAGGTAGGAAAAGTGGTGTAATGACACAACGGCAAAAAGGAATGTATTATTTATGATATGCAAACTAAATCCTGTCTTATTCGTAAATTATTTTGACATTTGTCAGTTATATGAAATACGAGTCACGTATAAAAACTAAACTTTCTGCATTTATGAAAATGCTGGCCGGAATTTGTCTTATCTTCTTCCCGGCACCTCAAGGCATGGCTCAGAGAGCATCATTTATACACGACAACCTGGAGCGGACTTATCATATTCATGTCCCGTCATTATATGATGATTCTATACAGCTGCCATTGGTCATTGCTTTACATGGAAGGGGAGGAACCGGAGAAAGCATGGTTATTGTTACACGCAAAGATTTTAACAAACTGGCCGATAAGGATGGATTCCTTGTGGTCTATCCTGATGGTATAGAGCTGAACTGGAATGATGGCAGGATGGATGAAGAAGCAAACGACCGTGCACACAGGGAAAACATTGATGATGTCGGCTTTATTTCTGCATTAATAGACTCTATGATAAAGGATTACAACATAGACCCAAAACGGGTTTATGTTACAGGTATTTCAAACGGTGCTATAATGTCATATCGCCTGGCGTGCGAAATATCTAATAAAATTGCTGCAATTGCCCCTGTAGACGGAAATATCCCTCATATGCTTTACCCTGAATGCTATCCAGCCATGCCTGTTTCAGTATTGGCCATTAATAATGTCAATGATCCGCTGGTACCATACGAAGGGGGAAGTATTTACAGCAGTATCCGCAGGATAAACCTTGGAAAAGTCCTGTCTGTGGATGAATCTATAGGATTCTGGGTAAACCGGAACCAGTGTTCAGTTTTGCCGGTTGTGGCTGAAGAGCCTGACACGGATTCCAAAGATGGTACAAGAGTAACAAGGAAAGAATACACCGACGGTACTGACGGAACTGAAGTAGTTCTATATTCAATTGATGGCGGCGGACATACCTGGCCGGGCGGTTTTCAGTATCTGCCTGCATGGATCGTAGGAAAAACCTGCAGGGACATTAATGCCAGTGAAGTGATCTGGTCATTCTTTAAAAGACATTCCAGGTAGTTAAAGGCCATTAGCTTATTATGCTGCAATCGGTATAATAATAAACCCTTTATCTTTGCATAATATAAACGGGGAGGGATAGCTATTAAGACAAAATCGTTTCACGAGAGAGGCTGGCTTAAGCTTGATAATGCCGCGAAGCTGTTCCCGGCAATTATGTCGGATGATCTTACCTCGGTGTTCAGGATAACTGCCTCGTTGAAGGAACCTGTCAGATATTCGGCCATCAGGGAAGCTGTGGCAATAACGGCAAAGAGATTCCCCTATTTCAGTGTCTCCCTGGGAAGCGGAATATTCTGGCATTTCCTTGAGTTTAATGATCAGCTGCCACGTATCCAGGTTGAAGAAAAAATACCCTGCACCGCATTTGCCGCAAAAAGAAAAAGCGAACCCCTTTACAGGGTGATAATTAAAGGCAAAAGGATATCGGTTGAGTTCATTCA
>CAZKWD010000373.1:0-2783 GCA_964556175.1 uncultured Rikenellaceae bacterium | reverse complement strand
ATAAGGCATTAAGTGAAAAGAATTATGAATCTATCCAGGCCGGTCTGGTTAAAGCTGAAGCATCATTAAAGGCAGCAAAAAGCAGAGCCAACCTCTATCTTGGCATTGATCTTAATTCAGATGTAAAAGATCTGTCAACATATTTGGTAGAGTCCCCGGTATCCGGCATTATTCAGAATATAAATATCACACAGGGTCAGTCAGTTGCGGCATCTGCTGTTTTGTTTGAAGTATCGTCAACCGACCGGTTCTGGGTAAAGACTCCCGTATATTCGGGAGATCTTTTAAAAATAGATCAGAAAAAAGAGGCATCCATCTCAGTAACTGGTATCGGAAAAGAACCTGTATTTGTATTTGCCAGACCTGTGCCGGGACCGTTGCGAAGTGATCCTTCAAGTGTTTCATCGGACCTCTATTATGAAATTGACAATAAAGAAGGAATGTTCAGGGTCGGACAAAAAATAATGGTTATTCTCACTTTGAAGAGTACCATTGAAAGCCTTATAGTACCATATTCTTCATTAATTTATGATATGTATGGGGGTAATTGGGTATATGTAAAAACTGAGCCCTCTGTTTATGTTCGTAAGCGAGTAGAGTTGAGCCATGTAGACAATGAAATGGCAGTCTTGCTAAGGGGCATTTCTCCAGGTGATGAAGTAGTATTCAGGGGAGCTGCTGAACTGTACGGTACTGAATTCGGAGGTGGCAAATGATGAGATGGCTTGTATCCAAAGCGTTACGCTTGCGTGTAGCTGTCGTTATCCTGATGGCTCTGCTTTTAATAACCGGAACACGCATCGTTAGCAAAACCCATTTTGATGTTTTTCCCGAGTTTGCCCCTCCATTGGTTGAAATACAGACGGAAGCACCGGGTCTGTCAACATCTGAAGTTGAAATACTTGTTACAATACCTATTGAGAATGCCATGAATGGTGTTTCCTGGCTGAAACACATAAGATCAAAATCGGTTCTGGGCCTTTCGTCAGTAGTACTTTATTTTGAAGAGGGAACTGATATTATGAAAGCCCGGCAAATGGTACAGGAAAGACTTACAGTCATTGCCGGCAAACTGCCTGGTGTGGCAAAACCTCCGGTAATGCTGTCTCCTCTTTCTTCAACCAGCAGGGTTCTGAAGATCGGAATCACCTCGGATACTCTTTCACAGATGGAGATGACTACCCTGGCAAAATGGACCATCCGCCCCAGGTTAATGGCTATCCCCGGAGTGGCCAATGTAGCAATATGGGGTCAGCGTGACAGGCAAATACAGGTTTTGATCGATCCAAATATCCTGCATGCGCATTCAATTACCGCGAGCGAGGTGGTGAAAGCAGTACAACAGGCATCAGAAATTGGTGGCGGCGGATTTATGGATACCCCAAACCAAAGACTTGCCCTGTCATTCATATCTAATGTAAAATCGCCTGAAGACCTGCTGAATGTACCGGTTGCCATAAGAAATGGCGTGCCGGTTAAGCTGGGAGATCTTGCTGAAATTGTAGAGGGTTCTCCCCCGGCTATCGGTGATGCTATCATCAATGATATTCCGGGTCTTTTACTTATAGTTGAAAAACAACCATGGGGAAATACTCTTGAAGTTACACATGAGATAGAAAATACACTTGAAGCTCTTAAACCCGGGTTGAAAGATTTACAAATTGATCCTACAATATTCAGGCCGGCCACTTTCATTGAGATGTCTCTTCAGAACCTCAACAGGGCACTGCTTATCGGGTGTATACTTGTAATAGGAGTGCTGGCATTTTTTCTGAATGACCGGAGGACAGCTTTTATCAGCGTTCTTGCAATTCCCACTTCACTGATCACGGCCGCCCTGATATTAAATTATCGGGGAGGGACAATTAACACCATGGTACTGGCCGGCCTTATTATTGCTCTCGGTGAACTTGTGGACGATGCTATAATAGGTGTAGAAAATGTTTTAAGGCGATTAAGACAAAACAGAGAATTGGAGCACCCTGAACCCGTTTTTAATGTTATCCTTGATGCAACTATTGAAGTCAGGAGTGCAGTTGTTTATGGCAGTATAATCGTGGCCCTGGTGCTGATGCCGGTCTTTTTCCTGGGAGGATTGTCAGGATCTCTCTTCAAACCGCTTGCGCTCTCTTATATTCTGGCTATCATGTCATCCCTTATGGTGGCATTGATTCTTACCCCTGCTCTCTCATTTTTTCTCTTACCCGGCGCTGCCAGGAAAAAGGAATCTGTTTCAATGGTACGTATGAAAGCAGGTTACGAAAAACTGTTGCCACGTATTTTAAAATATCCAAAGCGAGTATTCATAATCATGGGGATAATACTCGCTGCAACACTTACAGCTATTCCTTTCCTGGGGGAAGAATTCCTTCCTAATTTCAAGGAATATGATTTCCTGATGCACTGGGTTGAAAAATCAGGCACATCGATTGAAGCAATGGATCGTATTACAACAAGAGTAAGCAAAGAACTACGCGCCATACCAGGTGTAAGGAATTTCGGCTCTCATATTGGCAGGGCAGAAGTTGCTGATGAAGTAGTGGGCCCTAATTTCGCTGAGCTCTGGATAAGCCTTGATCCTGATGTGGATTATGATGCAACAGTTAACCAGATACAGGAAGTAGTAAATGGTTATCCCGGACTGTACAGGGACGTTCTGACATATTTGAGGGAAAGAATTAAGGAAGTACTCACAGGAGCCAGTGCCACTCTTGTGATAAGGATTTATGGTGAAGATCTTGGAATTATCCGGGACAAAGCCGAAGATGTAAAAAATGCTATTG
>CAZKWD010000372.1:0-2792 GCA_964556175.1 uncultured Rikenellaceae bacterium | reverse complement strand
CTTTTCCGTTCTGTTGCACAAACCTTTGGACCGAATGCTTTAGGAGTTCTGCTTACCGGAATGGGCAAAGACGGAGCTGATGAGTTGAAAGCTATGAAAGATAAGGGAGCCTTCACTTTAGTTCAGAATGAAGAAAGCTCCGTTGTATTTGGTATGCCTGGTGAGGCTCTCAGCATTGGGGCAGCCGATCAGGCATTATCTCCGGAGAAGATAGCTGAAATTCTTGCAAAATCAGGCTCTAAGAAATGAAACATGAGCAAAAAATTAAAAATATCAGCTAGCATAACAGATATCTTAATTGTTGAAGACAGCGCCACACAGGCTGCCCGGATAAAATATCTGCTCGAAAGTCATCACTACAAGGCAGAGGTCGCCCGGGATGGACTGCAAGCTTTGGTTTGGCTTTCCAAACATAAACCATCACTGGTTATTTCAGATATAGTTATGCCTGAGATGAACGGATTTGAACTCTGTGAAAGAATAAAATCGGATGAACGTACTGAAGATATTCCCGTGATTTTGTTGACCTCACTTTCTGATCCGGATGAGATTATTGAGGGACTCGCGAGCGGGGCAGATAGTTTTATTACCAAACCATATAATCAAGAATATCTCATATCCAACATTAAAAAGATACTTACAGAAAAAGTCACTCCGGAGTCCAAAAGAGATACACCTGGCATAGAAATTAATTACGGCGGGAAGAAAAGGCTGATCCGGACAGGACAGCAAAAAGTGGTTAAACTCCTGCTCAATATTTATCAGGAGGCCATTTATAAGAATAATGAGCTTATTCAAACCCGGGACGAATTGAGACAATTGAATGAAAGGCTGGAAGACCTGGTTGAGGAGAGAACGAAGGAGCTTAAAAAGGATGAAGAAAAAATTCGTGCTTTCAATGCAGAACTGGAGCAACGGATACGTGAACGAACTGCCCAACTCGATGCAGCCAATAATGCAAAGAGTGAATTTCTTGCCAATATGAGCCATGAGATACGGACCCCTATGAATGCAGTATTAGGTTATGCTGAGCTGCTGGGTTCAATGCTTGAGGAAAAAACCCAGAGGGACTATCTTGAATCGATAAAATCAAGCGGCAGAAGCCTTCTTACACTGATTAACGATATACTTGATCTGTCCAAAATTGAAGCGGGAAAACTGGAATTGCAGTTTGAGTTTGTGAATTCACAATCTTTCTTTTCAGAATTCGAACGGATCTTTTCATTAAGATTATCTGAAAAAGGATTGAAATTCATTCTCGATATTTCTTCAGGTACACCGGCAGGTATCTATATCGATGATGCCCGGCTGCGTCAGATCATTCTTAACCTTATAGGGAACGCGGTAAAATTTACAGAAAAGGGAAGCATCAGGTTAAAAGTATATACTGAAAATCCGCAAATTATAAAGTTTTCCAAAAATAAAACCGAAGAGTATATTGATCTTATAATCGAGGTAACGGATACCGGTATAGGAATTTCACGAGAGATGCAGGAAGAGATTTTTAATCCGTTCATACAGGGTCAGGGACAGAATATAAAAAAATACGGGGGAACAGGTCTGGGCCTGGCAATTACTCAACGACTTGTACAACTTATGAATGGAACCATTGAACTTAAATCTGAATTGAATAAGGGAAGCTCATTCAGAATAAAGATTCCGGGAGTTTCTTATTTGAGGGATTTTGAGAAGAGAACAGAGGAAATTCAACTTGATCCTGCGGAAATCGTATTTGAAAAAGCAACGATCATTGTAGCCGACGATGTTGAACATAACCGGAAATATCTGTTAGATGCACTGAGTAAAACAAATATAGAGATAGTTGAAGCTGAAGACGGGCTGGAAGCATTTTCTCTGGCAAAAAAAATAGTACCGGATCTTATTATTACCGATATAAGGATGCCGGTTCTTGACGGTTTTGACTTATTGAAAAAATTAAAGAACAATAAAAGCCTGAAACATATTCCCGTTATCGCCTATTCTGCTTCGGTAATGAAAGCTCAGAGAGACAAGATCCGGGAAAGCGAATTCACCGGTTTGCTTATAAAACCGGTTCAGGTCACGGAATTATACATAGAACTTATGAATAATCTGCCATATAAGTTGACCAAAGCTCGCGGACCAAAACAGCAAGTATCAGAATCTGATTTTATTAACGAAATATCTGATCTTCCGGGATTAATTCATTCACTTGATACCCGGTTTAAAGATGTCTGGATGACATTTGGCATAAGGCAACCTATCGGTGAAGTCAGAGATTTTGGAAATCAATTGGCAAAGCTTGGCAAAAACCACAATGCGGCTATTATCACCGGGTACGGAGAAGAATTAGTAAACGCAGCAGAAAGTTTCAATATTGAGGCTATATTAAATCTCATTAGGAAATATCCCATAATTGTTGAATTATTAAAAGATGTAAAAAGTTGAATGCACTCCGAAAAAAAGAAATAATGCAATTGCCACAAAGACACGAAGACACCAGGAATCACAAATGGCTTATCTTGAATGACTTAGCCTTAGTGCTCCCGATAGCTATCGGGATTTGTGCCTTGATGCCTTGGTGGCAAAAAAACACTTTTCAGATTGGTCTCAAAAAGTTAAATGTTTAAGAATATGGATACAGCACGTCCAAACGGCCCGGTCATCCTGTTAGTTGACGACAACCCACAGAACCTTCAGGTTTTAGGTAACCTGCTGCAGGAGGAAAAATATGAAATCGAATTTGCCATAAATGGACAAAAAGCTCTTGATTGGATTAACCTCATCATTTGAAGATGTTGATTTTTATATTA
>CAZKWD010000371.1:0-2795 GCA_964556175.1 uncultured Rikenellaceae bacterium | reverse complement strand
TGGAGAAAAACCACACCACCTGCCATAATGAAGATGGCAAACAGAAAGAATGGATAGGATAGAGCTTTGGCGGCAGGGAAGAATAGAAAACTTCCTGCTGCAACAAGCAGAAGGCCAAGAATTACCCCTCCTTTATAACCGATCCTTTTAATGATACCGCCGGCAGCAAAGGAAAGAACAAAGTAGGTAAAGAAAAATGCACCGTTTACAAGCTGAGCTTCAGCATTTGACAGGTCAAAGACTGCCTTGAACTTGTCAGCCAGAGTAATGTTGAAAGTTGTTACGAACCCAAACAGGAAGAAAATCATCCCCATGAAGGCCATTCCAGCTGCTTGCGTTCTTTTCTGTTCTGTCATCGTGAGAGTTTTTGGTTAAACAAATTATCTGATTTTTTTGGTGAAGGTAAAATTACATTTTAAGATCGATTTTCAAACAGATCAATGGTAATAATTAAAAATATTTTAAACAATTATCCTCATTTTGTGAATAACTATATTTGTAGAAAGAAAAAGGTGAAGACACGATACTTCATATTCATTTCCTATAAGGGCACTTCCTATCATGGCTGGCAGGTGCAGCCTCGTTCTGTAACAGTTCAGAAAACACTTGATGAAGCTCTTTCCACCATCCTTAATGAGAAAATATCAACTACCGGTGCCGGACGAACTGATACCGGGGTACATGCATTGTTATTCTGTGCCCACTTTGAAAGTGCCCTGTCTGATCTTGCTGAACGTAAAAACCTGATATTCAGACTAAATCGATTTTTGCCAAAGGATATTTCAGTATCCCGTATAGTAAAGGTACATGATGATGCCCACGCCCGATTCAGTGCTGTTTCGAGGACCTACAGCTACTATATCTCCAGGGATAAGGATCCATTCCGGGAAGATTTTTCGTGGTATGTACATGGTGATATCGACATAAATATTATGAATAAAGCTTGTAAATTACTTATAAAACATACTGATTTTACAAGCTTCAGCCGGCTCCATTCAGGTGCTAAAACAAACCTGTGTAAAATATTTTTTGCTTCATGGGAAAAAGAGAGTAACAGGCTGATTTTTACTATAAAGGCTGACAGATTCCTGCGAAATATGGTAAGGGCAATTGCAGGTACCATGGTTGATACTGGCAGGGGTAAAACAAGCTTGTTGGAATTTGAAGAAATAATAAAAGCCAGAGACCGAGGCAAAGCAGGAAAATCGGCACCTGCCAAGGGATTATTTCTTGAAGATATTGAATATCCCCGGGAGATTTTTACCTAATGAAATCAGGATTATTACAGCTTATCATCATTCCATATCTCCCATGATCTTTCAGCCTGGGAACAAAGCATCTTCATCCCTGTAATGATTTTACACCCCTGCTCCTGCCCCATCTTTAAAAATGAGGTTATTTCGGGATTATAAACAAGGTCGAAAAGGATATGTTTCTCATTCAGAAGATTGTAGTTAATATCGGGTAAGGAGGTTATGTCAGGATACATTCCGAGAGGTGTGGTATTGACAATAATATCAGACTCCCTTATTATTTCCGGACTGATCTGTTTATATGTAATGCAGCCGGGTTTGTCTCTCCTTGAAACAAGTGTAATTTTTAAACCCATTTCGGCAAGAGCATATTGTACAGCCCGTGAGCTGCCTCCGGTACCGAGGATCAGGGCGTTTTTAACCGATCCTTTTACAAATGAGATCAATGAATCCCTGATGCCGGTCACATCGCTGTTATAGCCATAAATGTTTATCCTGCCGGCTGTTCTTTTGATTTTCAGGACATTTACAGCTCCGATCCCTTCTATTTCAGATCCGGTTTCATCTATGTATTTCAGTATTTCCGTCTTATATGGAATTGTAACGTTCAATCCGCAAAGTTCGTTATCTTCTGATATAAGATGTGGAAACAGATCAAGAGTCTCCAGAGGATAATTTTCATATGAACAATCCTTAATATTATCCCTGTTGAATTTCTCTGAAAAATATTTTCGTGAGAAAGAATGACCCAGGGGATATCCAATAAGGCCGAATTTCCTCATATCAGCTATGATTTAGTCAGCTTTCGCCGCTCCACAGGTTACTTATTTTTAAGATTATCCGGAAGGAACTGAAAGAAGGTATCTCCCCTTAGACCCAGACGCAGTGATTCAAGAGGAATTATCTCCGTTGGAGCTATATTGCCCAGGTTAACATTGGCTCCGAAGTGCTTTATGAACCAGGCCTGCTGTGATTTCATAGGAGCCTCCCATATAACGTTCTCAAGTTTGACATGTTCTGATATAGCATTTATTATGCTGTTATTAATTGATCCATCTTCATTATAAATGCCTGTTGTTCCTGATTCGCGGGCTTCAGCAATTACCTTTACCGACCCCGCATCCAGCTCAGCCCTCATCATGGCTACCCACTGGTCGGGAGTATAGACCACTTCTTTCTTTTTTGAGCCAACTTCTGATATCACTGTTCCTCTCGTTGAAAGTTCCCTGATATAATCAAGCTTTGCTGAATGATCAATATCATATGAGCCATCAGAAACCTCCACAAGATCAATTTCGCAATCATCGAGGAATTTAACAAAATCCTTGAACATGTCCCTGACAACAAATGCTTCAAAGAGAGTACCTCCAAAATAAGAAACAACACCTGCGTCCTTATAGATTTTTATCTTGTTCCTGAATCCGGGAGTTATCAGGGATGTTCCGAATCCCAGTTTTACATAATCGGTATAATCAGAGCCAACGGACATAAAGTCTTCAGCTTCCCTGATACTGAGACCCTTATCCATGACCATTGTTAGTC
>CAZKWD010000370.1:2417-2812 GCA_964556175.1 uncultured Rikenellaceae bacterium | reverse complement strand
GAGATCACAATGGATATTACTGCGGATGGAAAGCAGAATTGGGATGCTCATTTCGCGATCGTACTGAATGCTCCTGTATTGGAAATGGATAACTGCGAGATAGATGATAGCGCTGGTAATAATGACGGAGTTTTCGATCCGGGAGAAACAGTTGTTATGACGATCCCGACACTCAATACAGGCCATGCTACCTCGCCGGATGCTCAGGCAACGCTATCCTGCTCAGAAAATTTGATCACGATCCAAAATACAACTCTTTCACTTGGACAGATTGACGCCGGAGAAAGTGTAAATGCGAATTTCACCGTTACTGCAAGTTCTCAGCTTGAAGAAGGAACTGCAATCATTTTTGAATATGATGTAATAGCCAGCACGTATGAGCTTGAGGAAGAATT
>CAZKWD010000370.1:0-2407 GCA_964556175.1 uncultured Rikenellaceae bacterium | reverse complement strand
GGCATAACAATAGGTCTTATTATAGAAGATTTTGAAACAGGTGATTTCGGTATGTATGATTGGTATTTTGGTGGACAGGCAGATTGGACGATCAGCGAAACAAATCCTTATGAAGGTAATTATTGTGCAAGATCAGGAAATATTACAGACGACTCCGAGACTTCTTTACTTATTGATGTAGAAGTTTTTTCTAATGGTGAGATCAGCTTCTGGAAGAAGGTTTCATCAGAAAATAATTATGACTATTTGCAATTTTATATAGATGGTTCACTTCAAGATGAATGGAGCGGAGAATCATCCTGGTCTGAGGAATCCTATGCCGTAACGCCCGGGATTCATACCTTTGAATGGCGCTATGATAAGGATATGTATATGACCGGCGGGCAGGATTGTGCGTGGATCGACTATATTATTTTCCCGCCACTTGGCGCTCCGATTTCCAATGACGAGCCATCTCAAATCACTCACGATTTCCTTGCTGAAAATTTCCCAAATCCTTTTGGTAACATAACAAATATCCAGTTTGCTTTAAAGAATCCTTCTAAAGTAACCATCGAAGTATATAATATTTTAGGGCAGAAGGTCAAGACGATTGCAGAAGATGAACTTACTGCTGGAGTTCACTCAACCCAATGGGATGGAAAAGATGCATTTGGGCATCCGGTTGCAAATGGAGTGTATTTTTACCGAATGAATACAGAAGAATTCCATCAAACTAGAAAAATGATCTTGATGAAATAAAAGGAGTTTGAATGAAAGTTATTCCATTGCTGCTTGCTTTTTTACTTATTTCTACTTTACTTTTTGGACAAACGATCTGGCAGGATGACGGTATTCCAATACGTCAGGGTGTCAATATCGAATGGTACCGTTCCGGCACAACCCTCGAAGATGGCTCAGTAGTATATGTATGGTCGGATACGCGAAGAGGGGATCGGGATGTATGGGCTCAGCATGTTGATGTGAATGGAAATCTTCTCTGGGGAGTTGATGCAATTATGGTGAATGGTGAGATCAACAGGCAGGAAGATCCCGTTGTAATTAATACAGGAGACGGCGGCGTTATCGTTGCATGGGTGGATATCAGAAATGAAGATGCCGGAGATATATATGCTCAAAAAGTAGATGAGAACGGCAACCTTATCTGGGATGAATCAGGCGTGCCTTTATGCCTTGCCTCAGATGTACAGATATCACTTAATATTGTGAATGATGCAATTCAAGGTGCTTATGTTATTTGGCAGGATCACAGAAATGCAGGGGGAGTAGATATTTACGGCACGCATATTAATTCCGCAGGTTCAATTGTTGCCGGCTGGGATGCAAATGGAAATCCAATAGCTGCGAGTAACGGTGATCAGGATCAACACACTTTCTGGGAAGACGGAACCGGCGGAGCTGTAGTCGCATGGCATGACACGCGTGATGCTTCAAATGAGAATCTATACATGCAACGAATTGCTTCTGACGGATCCTTGCTTTGGGATGCAGGCGGCTCGCTTTTATGCGGTTCCACTGATACCCAGAGTAACGTGAAAATGTGCCCCGATGGAACTGGAAATTTTATATTTACATGGAGAGATAAACATAATGATCCTGACGGTGATATCATGGCAATGCGCGTTGATATTAATGGTAATTTTTTATGGGCTGGAGATGTCCCGATCTATCAGGATGATAGCATTCAGAAGGATCCAAGAATCACCGAATCGACTGATACCGGTGCGTTCATAGTGTGGGATGATTACCGTAATGATCCATATACTTCAGATATTTATGCACAAAAGATCGATGTGGATGGAGCACTTCTCTGGGATGCAACAGGACTTCCACTCTGTACTGCTCCAAATGATCAACTCGAATCCCGCCTGACAAATGATAACGATGGCGGTTGCTATTTTGTCTGGACAGACGGTCGCGATGGTGGGCATCCTCACGAAGATATCTATATGCAGCATGTTGGTGATACCGGCTCATTAGAATGGGAAGCCAACGGTAAAATGATATGTGATGCTTATGGTGAGCAATTTTCTCCGCTTCCTCGTGGGAATGGGGCTGGAAAGGTTTATGCTATTTGGGGTGATAATAGAACCGGATCAACTGGGCTCTATTTTCAAATTCTGGATGGCGCTGGGACAGAATATCTTACTGCGAATGGAAAACTGATCTATTACGGTTTGTGTGGAGATGCAAAGAATTACTCTCTGTTTCAAGGAATTGATAAATCGCTCATTTTATGGGAAGATAGCAGAAGTCCCTATACCGGTAACCAATTATATCTACAGGTTCTCAATGATGATGGTTCTGTGGGTCTTGCATTGAATGGCGAATCTCTCACTGATCCAACCGGATATGATCAGGAGTATGTGGATGCAATATATTCAGTTTCTGAAAATGAATTGGTCGC
>CAZKWD010000369.1:0-2819 GCA_964556175.1 uncultured Rikenellaceae bacterium | reverse complement strand
AAGGCTGCAACAATTTTTGTCATCATCAATTCTCTCTTTTTCATTGCAACCACTGCATTCATCAACAGGCTGGCTCTTTTCCTTTCACCTGTTGCCCTGTTTGTCATACTCGGATACAGCCTGACAAAAAGGATAACCTCCCTCTCCCATTTCATACTCGGTCTTGGATTAAGCCTTGCTCCCATCGGTGCATATATTTCTGTTTCAGGTTCATTTGCCATTAATCCTGTTATTTATTCTCTAATAGTAGTCACATGGGTAAGCGGGTTTGACATTATCTATTCCCTTCAGGATGAGGAATTTGACCGCGACAACCTGCTGCGGTCACTTCCGCAGGCAACAGGGAAAAAAAGGGCTCTGACAATCTCTGCCATAATACACCTCCTCACATTCATCCTTGTGATAGTTGCAGGCTTTTTTGGTAACGGAGGTATTCTCTATTGGGCAGGGACAGCTATCTTTTCAGGACTCTTGCTGTACCAGCACCTGATAGTTAAACATGATGACCTGAGCAGGGTAAACCTTGCATTTGGGACCACCAACGGCATCGCCAGTATTATTTTTGCAGCTTTTGTTGTTGCTGATCTTTTACTGAGACACAACTAACAATTAAATTTCCCCCCGCAATTATATTTTGTCACTGTTTTTTTTGTTACTTGGTAGTACAAAAACCCGAATATGGGAAACGTAATAATTAAAGAGGTAGCGACCAGGAAGGATCTTCGCGAATTCATTTATCTACCTGAAAAAGTTCACAAAAATGACCCTGACTGGCTCCCTCCCATCTATATGGATGAAAGGCTTCTTTTTAACAAGAAGAAGAATAAATCTTATAAATATGCAGACGCAGTACTGCTTCTTGCATGGAGAGACAAAAAACCCGTGGGAAGGATTATGGGCATCATCAACCGCAGGTATAATAAAATCAACAATGAGGAGCATGGAAGGTTTTGCTTTATGGAATGTTATGACGAACAGGAGATTTTTCATGCCCTGATTGAATGGGTTGAGAAGTGGGCAAAGCAAAATGGAATGAGAATGCTTGTGGGCCCGCTCGGCTTTTCGGACAAAGATCCCCAGGGATTCCAGATAGAGGGTTTTGAATATCCCATGTTCATTACCAGCGCAAACAATTCTCCCTACATGCCCGGGTTGATTGAAGCTGAAGGGTATGAAAAGAAGATTGACCTCGTGAATTACCTTGCAGAAATGCCAAAGGAGCTGCCGGAAGTATACACAAAAATACTTTCAAGAGTCGGGAATTCAAATGGATATAAGATTATTGAGTTTAAATCAAAAAAAGAGCTGAAAGCCTATATTATTCCGGCTCTTGAGCTTATGAATGAAACCTTCAATGAGATCTATGGATTCGTACCCCTTACCGATAAGGAAAAAATAGAATTTGCCAACAGGTATTTACCCATTCTCGACCCTAAATTCATTAAGGTTGTCGAAGCTGACGGAGGATTGGTAGGGTTTGCCATTGGCATGCCTGATGTTAGTCCCGGTATAAAGGCTTGTAACGGCAGGCTTCTTCCTTTCGGGATCTTTAAGGTACTGAGTGAATCGAAACGGTCGAAGAAATTACTGATGATGCTCGGCGGGGTGAAGAAACCCTACCGGGGTAAAGGTATTGATGTGTTGATGGGGGTCAAGATCCTCCAGTCGGGGATAAAACATAAGATGGAGTTCATCGACAGCCACCTGGTCCTTGAAGACAATACAAGGATGCGGGCTGAATATGAAAGAGTTAACGGGAAAGTTGTAAAAAAATTCCGGATATATCAGAAAGAATTGTAAGCCCCCAAACCCCCTGGAGGGGTCTTTAATGATGTAACTATTGATAAGTCCCCCTCATGGGGGATTTAGGGGCTCAAAACCTGAATACAAACGAGAATCCCAGAAGCTCCTTGAACTGTGCTCTGGCTGTTGTTTTTTGCTTTCCATCGGGACCAAGGACAGGTTGTTTCTCTTTATCAAATACCGCGGTTTTTGTATCATCATCATATATCAGATGTGTATTCAGTCTGACATCAGTAAACCAGTTCAGGTTTGCAGTCACAATCATCTCCCAGTCAATATCCACATTCTGAGGATTATTAATATAATTGGTAAAGAGCTGAAGCCTGTTGGTTATTGTTACATTTTTTACCGGCGTAAATTTATTCGTGATCATAAAACTCATCCCCGGTTCATGTTTTGACCGTTTATCTTCTGCTATCCCATACTTGGTCTGGTCGATCGCTGCTGTATCGGGGACGAAGGTCCCTTTGTAGGATAAAGGGGAGAAGTTTATTGATGTGTTTTTATTGGGCTTGTAATCGAGTCCAAAACCTGTTGTAAGTGTGGCAGGATTAAAGAACTTGGAAACCACAGTCGTATCGTTAGTTGAGTAAGTATATCCCTTTGCTATCTGTGTCTTGAACAAGAGGATACCGCTGAAATCAAATTTACCGAAGGCTTTATGATTCAGCTTCGAATTTGTTTCAAGAAGGTCAATATTTTTTCTGACGCCATTTTCTTCAGTTGCTATCAGACCAAATTTAAGCCTAGCAAAATTTGCTGATGTCATTTTGAGAGGTTTATTATCATAGTCGGCATAACCAGTTATATCGAGAGAAGAAGAGATACTACTCTCACCTCCCTTGACCCAGTTAGTAAGGGATGCCTGGGTCAGTGAAAATGATGTTTCCGTACGATATTTCCAGTATCTCTTTCTTACAACTATGTTGCCAACATCAAGAAGCGTGGATTTATCGACCTCCTCTACTTCAATTCTTGCATCCTTATAGAATTGCTGTCTGGTTGGTCTCCTTATA
>CAZKWD010000368.1:0-2820 GCA_964556175.1 uncultured Rikenellaceae bacterium | reverse complement strand
GAAGGTATCTCCCTGGTTTTTGTCCTGGGATTGAGTGCATCGAAGCTTTTATCGGCTATCCTGTTAAAACCCATTGCAGCATTGCGGGCGAATATCATGCAGAGTATTATCAGCAGAAGAAGTTTTATGCTGAATACATATTCTTCGGATGCTACGGCAAGGGAAAACCCGATAAGTGCAAAAGGCAAAGCAAAGACAGTATGGCTGAATCTGACCAGCGAGAAATAATTACTAACTGATCTCAGGAGGGATCTCATTTATCGAGCAGCTTTCGGTATGTATCGTAGCTCTCATCGTCAAAAGTGACAAAGATCACTTTTTTGGGATATGAGTTTTTCTGCAGAAATCTGTCAGATTCATTTACTGCTATCAGTGCAGCGAGATCTTTCGGAAATCCGTATACTCCCGTTGAAATACCCGGGAATGCGATGGTCTTTATTTTGTTTTTCTTTGCAATTTCAAGACTTGTCTGGTAGCATGATGCCAGTGTCTCATGTTCATCATAACAACCGCCGCGCCATACCGGACCCACTGTATGTATCACATGACCGGCTTTAAGGCGATACCCGCGTGTGATCTTGGCTTCTCCTGTTTCACAGCCGTTGAGAGCCTTGCACTCATTGTAAAGCTCAGGTCCGGCGGCATTATGAATTGCACCATCTACGCCTCCGCCCCCAAGCAGAGAATTGTTTGCTGCATTTACTATGGCATCTACCTTAAGTGAAGTAATATCACCCTTTATTAGTTCTACCCTTCTTTTTTTCATCACCTTATTTTTGCTCCAGCTTCCTTTTCAAAAGCGTTGATCAGGTTGTTCATTATTTTATCTATATTCTTGTCAGTGAGGGTCTTCAGGTCATCCCTGAGAATAAAACTAACAGCATATGATTTCTTATTTCGGCCAAGAGTGTCGCTTTCGTAAACATCAAAAAGGTCAACATCCCTGAGAATATTTTTTTCAGTTCTGAAGGCAATCTCTTTTATCTGCCCGAACTTAACACCTTTATCAACCAGAAGGGCAAGATCTCTTCTTACCCATGGATACTTAGGCAATCCGGTGAATGACACCTTATGGTCTCCAATCATCTTCAGAAGCAGGTCCCAATCGATGTGGGCGTAATATACATCCTGGTCAATATCAAATTTTGCCAGGTATTCCTTTGATACAGAGCCTGCTTCGGCAATTGTACTGTCATTGGATAACCAGGTAAGTGATTCGGAAAAGTATCTCTTATTGCTTTCACCAGAAGCGAGATTGTCCGGATCAATACCAACTCGTGACAGGATCATTTCCACGTATGACTTGATATGAAAAAAATCAGTCGGCACGGGTTTATTATTCCATCTCTGCGGACAGGTATTTCCAGAGATGAAGAGGTCGAGTGATTTTTTTTCCTCAAAATCGGAAACTTCCATAAGAGGCTTTTTCCCTTTCCTGAGAAAGTAATTATATCCGAATTCGTAAAACCTCAGATCCGCATTCTGCCTGTTAATGTTCCTGCTGACGGAGCCCAGACCACCATAAAGCAGTGACTGCCTCATAGCATTCAGATCAGAGCTTAGAGGATTTGCAAGCATCACAAGTTTTTCCTTTTCAAAATCTCCTGTTTCATAAAATGAAGCAGGGTTGAGAGAATTGCACATTATTTCTGCAAAGCCATTGCCAGTGAGCATGTCGGATATGATGTTAACCAGTTTTTCCCTGTCGGGTTTTTCAGTATAATAGAGAGTTGAATTAACATGTTTACTTATCTCAACGTTATTGTAACCATAGATTCTCAGTATCTCTTCAATAACATCAGCTTCATATTGAACATCGACCCTGTAGGAGGGTATCTCAAGTGTCATCATATCTCCGTCTTCATTCAGGATAATGATGTCAAGATGCTGCAAAATATCCTTAATTGTCTTATGATCAATTTGTTTCCCTATCAACCTGTCGATGTTTTTAAAACTCACGTTTACTTCTTTCCTGTTGATTTTTTCAGGATAGACATCTATTATCTCAGAAGATATTTTTCCGCCGGCGATCTCTTTTATCAGGATCAGTGCTCTTTTCAATGCCCAGTCTGTAATTTCGGGATTAGCACCTCTTTCAAACCTGAATGATGCGTCAGTATTAAGTCCGTGTCTCCTGGCGGTTTTTCGTATGGCAACAGGATTGAAATAAGCGCTTTCGAGAAATATATTCTTTGTGGCGGTTGTTACCCCTGATCTTATACCTCCGAATACACCGGCTATACACATTCCCTCCCTGGTATTGCAGATCATCAGATCCTTTGATGAAAGATTTCTTTCCTCTTCATCAAGAGTTAAAAAACGGGTTTTATCGGGGAGGTTTTTGATAATTACCTTTCTTCCCTCTATCTTATCGGCATCAAAAGCATGAAGAGGCTGGCCTATCTCGTGCTGTACATAATTTGTGATATCAACCACATTATTGATTGGACTGAGGCCGATGGCCCTGAGCTTATTCTTCAGCCATTCAGGTGATTCGCCGATTTTTACTCCGCTTATTGTAGCACCTGTATACCTGGGACAGTCTGTGCTGTTTTCTATGATTATCTTGTAGGGATTGTCGTTGTTATCAGGTTTAAATGCAGCAACAGAAGGCATTCTGGCACTTACATTTTTCCCCTCATTGATATTAAGATATGCTGCAAGGTCCCTGGCAACCCCGATGTGAGAACCGCTGTCAATTCTGTTGGGTGTCAGGCCGATCTCAAAAATAAGATCCCCGGCAATATTGAAATATTCTGAAGCCTGAGTCCCGGGTATTGCATCTTTGTCGAGAACCATTATACCCTCATGTGATGTTCC
>CAZKWD010000367.1:0-2825 GCA_964556175.1 uncultured Rikenellaceae bacterium | reverse complement strand
ATGGGCAGAAATGTCATACCTATAAGTCTTTTCTCCGGCATCGTCCTTGAGAACAATGTCAAATGGTATTGGCTCCATATCCGGAACATATTCTGCAAGGGTCACTGTAAGATCATCATCGAGAATGATTTCCGAACCGGCGTTCAGAGTTCCAATCATCACCGAATCGGAATTCATCGTAACATATTCAGAGCCTGAAGATATTTTTGCATATAGATTTTCAGCATCTGCCGACCCCAGGTTGCTTATTATAAGGTTAATCGAGAATGTTTCACCGAAATCAGCCATCCCGTTATTGTTCTCCGTGCTGTCATCTATTTCTGATCCTGTGAGGTTTATATATTCGCCACTTATTGTCGAAAACCTTATTGTTTTTATCAGGGGTACCCTGTTTTGTCCTGTTATAACTACCAGGCAGGAATCATCTGATATACCGGGTATTTCCAGGGTCACTGAACCTGACGGACTTACATATGAAGCATCCCAGAGAGTATCAGCATGTGATATAGCTATATATGAGAAGGGTTCTGCCGTAAATGACCACGACCTTATATTATTTGGCAGGGTGTCAGGCAGAATAATATCGAAATTATCAGGTGTGCCTATTATAGGGATCACACTTGGGTCACCAACAAGGTTATAGACTTCCCAGTAATATTTCTTACGGGAGCTGGTGCTTGCACTCACCGCAAGGTTGCCGGCATAATTCACCTGTCCCATTGTTATATGCCAGTCGGAGGGCGTCTCATCATGAGTATGAAACAACCTGTCGTAAGCACCAAGCCCTGTTTCTTCATACGTGGGATCAGCCGATGGCGCTCCCAAACCCACTGCCCAGTAAAAATCCTCGCTCCAGTATGTATCGTTTGAGCTTCCTATAAATCCGATTGCACCTTTATCTTTTGGAAGAACCCATCTGTTACCAAAAGAATTTGACAGGTTAAAACTCGATGTTTCACAGGCATTGCTAATTATGAAAGGATACATGTTCTGGTTTTTCAGGGTATCAATTGTCTCATTGTATATTGCAAGTCCAAGCCATCCGGTTGTTGTACCATGTCCTGTATAGTTAAGAAAGGATATGCCTTTGTCTGTAAGATTAATTATTGAATCTCTTCTTACTTTTATTGAATCAGGCTTATAAGTAGCCTGAGTATAATAAAAATGATAATCTTCAATATTATTTTCAGGTGTCAGATAATTTTCTACTGCATAATTAACCTGTCCGTTCATATAGCTTGCATAACCTCCATCGTATCCTGCTGTGGCAATTGCGTTTGAGTGGAATAAATTTGTATCGGCAAATTCAAATCTTTCGTACTGAATTATTTTCTCCGTTACAGCCTTCAGTTCATTCGTATCGGCAACAGGCAGCCTTCCGATGAACATCTCAGGCATATAATCACCATCACCATCAAATTCGCCGTAGTATATATCTGTTACCTGTCCGGAACCGTAGTATGGTATTTTTGCAGTATTGCCAATAATAAGAAGGTATTCAGGCGGAGGATTATCTGCTGTGGAATTCTGGTAAATGCTTTTAATGGTGTCTCTGAGTTCGGTGTAAGTATTGCCCGCAAAAGAGTCACCACGATATAATATCTCAAGTTTAAATCCTTTCTGTGTTTTCCATTTTATAAAAGGTTCGAGATGCTTTGTAAAGGAGGTGTCGGTTAAAATGATCATCCTGACCGGCTTGTCGGAATACCCCGGAATCACATTGTCGTCCTCATAGTTCAGGACCCCCTTGCTTAATGTCTCATCAAAAGGAGATGATTCAGCAGAGAGTGATTTTACACTATCTTCTGTAAAGATTATTTCAATCTTCATAGATGTGATTATCTCAAGGATATTTGACTGTGGATTATACCTGACAGGAGAAATTATCAGGCTGGCCAGATGAACACCTCTCACTTTTCCAACATGTTCTATTCTTATCGTATCTGTTTTGATATATCCTCGTGTAGCATACAGAGCCTTGTCGATAACAAAATCAGGTTTCTGCTTTTGAACCTTCTTGGTCTCTTCAACCTGTGCAGGGAACATTACCCCTTCAATT
This sequence comes from uncultured Rikenellaceae bacterium, assembly GCA_964556175.1. Classification (GTDB taxonomy): domain Bacteria; phylum Bacteroidota; class Bacteroidia; order Bacteroidales; family VadinHA17; genus LD21. The sequence continues at coordinate 766 of CAZKWD010000367.1, read as the reverse complement.
TTCTTTCTTTGAGGTCTTATGCGTGATGTTTTGACATCTGTGATCTTTATCTTACAGGTACATCTTTCCGGAACCGATATTAATCTGCTCAAAACAGGAAATTCCGGCTTTCCCGCATTGGATTCCGGAATATGACCCGGTATGGCCAGCCTGTAGAATGTTCCGTATTCGTTGGTGATATTATTGAGCTTTAACTCTGATAAAGAGTAATTTATGGTAAGGGAATGATCGTCAATAGTGGCAGTTGTTTCACGTTGATTTTTGTCAAAGAGATACCTGTGGCTTTTGACCGGCTGACTGTTAGCCGGTAAGCTGAAGACCATAATAATTGCTGCTACTATGGCATGATAATTTTTCCCTAAATACATCAGTGTTAAATAATTAACGCTGTACCCTAAATTCTATCGGCAAGTTATTAAAATTTCAATATATAACGAAAGAGCAAATAATAAATTTGATTAAAATAATAAGATTACTAATTTTATATTTGATTTTGTAGGAATGTAACAAAGTAATTTATGAAAAGGTTCGCTGTTGCTTGTTTCCTGTCTGTAATGATATTTAATCTTGCCGGGCAGGTCAATAAATATGGTGTGCCCTTTGTCGAAACTTATTCAAGCAAGTTGACTCTGGGTGCAGAACAGTACTGGTGCATTGTCCAGGATATTTTTGGCAATATGTATTTTGGGAGCCAGGATCGCGGAGTTATACGTTATGATGGTACAAAATGGTCGGAATACCCATATTATTCAGGTAAAATCATCCG
>CAZKWD010000366.1:0-2825 GCA_964556175.1 uncultured Rikenellaceae bacterium | reverse complement strand
TTATCAGTAATAAGATATTTGAAATTGCATCGGAAATGGGAGTGAAGGACCTGGTCTGGTTTCCCTCAGCATCATTTTCGTGTAATGATCCTGTTATCAAATACCTAGATGATGGAACCGTAAACAGAATAGAGGGAAGTATGAACGGCCCGTTGGGCAGATATGTATCGGAAGGAAAAATGAAGGGAACTGCTGTCCTGAGATCCCATGGGGGACGGGTACAGGCTATACAGGATGGAGAAGTGAAAATTGATATTGCAGTACTGTCTGCTCCCTCTTGCGATTCATTTGGAAATGCAAAAGGTACCGGGGGGGATTCAGCATGTGGTGTACTCGGTTATGCAAAAGCCGACGCCTTGTATGCATCAAAGGTAATCGTTGTTACTGACAACCTTGTTGACCTGCCCTGCTTTCCTATGGAGATTGAGGGTAACTATGTTGATTATGTCGTTGTTGTCGATAAGATAGGGATACCGGAGAAAATCGTTTCAGGTACCACACAGATAACTAAAAGTCCTGACCGCCTGCTTATTGCGGAACTGACTGCATCATTTCTTGAAAAATCGGGCATACTCGTGGATGGTGTAAAAATGCAGGCCGGGGCAGGGGGCACATCTCTGGCTATTGCAGTATTTGTACATGAGATATTAAAGCAGAAAGGATGGAAATCAAAGTTTGGTTTTGGCGGTAGTACAAAGTATATGGTTAAGATGCTCGAGGAGGGGCAGATGGGCTATATTCTTGATGCACAGGCATTTGATCTGGATGCCGTAAGGTCAGTGGAAACCAATCCCAACCATGTTCCATACTCTGTCTTTAATGCTTATAATTACCATTCCAAGGGTAACCTTACCAGCATGATGGATATAATGATACTTGGAGCAACGGAGGTGGACCTCAATTTTAACGGCAATGTAGTTACCCATTCAGATGGTTACCTTCTTCATGGTATAGGCGGTTGGCAAAACTGTCTTCATGCCCGGAATGTCATTCTGCCGATACCGCTTTTCCGCGACAGGATACCTGTGATTGTTGATGAAGTAACAACACTGTGCGGACCCGGCGAACTGATCGATGTCATAATTACGGAAAGGGGAATAGCGATCAATCCATTGCGCAAAGACCTTATAAAGAGTGTAAAGGGTAGCGGCCTGCCATTGAAAACAATTCAGGAATTGAAGGATGAGGCTGAGAGAATTTGCGGAATACCTCAGAAAGCAAGATTTGATGAGAAAATTGTTGCAGCAGTCAAGTGGGTCGATGGTACCGTAATCGACGTAATTAGAAAAATCAAAACTTAACTTAACTGGTATGGAATGTTTTAAGTGTGATATCTGTGGATATGTTTATGACCCTGAGAAGGGTGATCCTGCAGGTGGTATTAAGCCAGGCACAGAATTCAGTGACCTTCCTGATGATTATGTTTGTCCCCTGTGTGGAGCGACGAAAGACCAGTTTTTTAGTTGTGATTAAACGGTAACAGGAAAGAGCTGTATAACAGTTCTATTTAAGAGGTATTCTGGTTATCACATCAATAAGAAGATCCCAGAACATCTGAACTGTCTTTATTTCAATCTTCTCTTCAGGAGTATGGGCTCCCTTGATGGTCGGGCCAAAAGAGATCATATCAATTCCCTTGAATTTCTCAAAGATCAACCCGCACTCCAGTCCTGCATGTATAGCCCTGATTTGTGGTTCATGCTTGAACAGTTTTATATATGATTGGCGTGTGATCTTCAATATCTCTGAGGTCATGTTCGGCTTCCACCCCGGGTATCCGTCAGAATGAACTACTTTTGCCCCGGCCAGTTTCAGGCATGATTCAACCATTGCCGCAGCATCGTGTTTGGCGGATTCAATAGAACTTCTCTGTGTGGTAACCAATGTTATGGTATTGTCTTCTCCGAATTTGACAGATGCAAGATTTGTGGAAGTCTCAACAAGATCTTCCATTTCTTTCGACCATGCAATGGTACCATGAGGGCAGCAGGAAAGTGAATCGAGCAGCTTTTCCTGATTCTCCCTGTCCATCACAAAAGCCGGAAGATCAGCCTCCTTTGCAGATATTTTAAGCTCCTTTTCGATATTGCCCATCTCATCAAGGATAACTAAATTAAAGTCTGATATCCATTTCAATATCTTTTCAAAAGAAGATTTTTCAACCACTATGGTGGCAAATGCCTCTCTTGGAATAGCATTGCGCAGATTTCCTCCGTCAAAATTGCTTATGGAAATGTTAAAATCGTTTGAGAGATTCCTGAGGATCCTGTTCATTATCTTTACAGAATTACCATATCCTTTATGAATCTCATCACCCGAATGACCTCCGTGAAGACCTGTTACTGATATCTCAATGGCAGAGGTTCCTTTCTGAACAGGCTCAGCAATATATTTCATTGTGCCTACAGTATCAATGCCTCCTGCACATCCGATGAAGAGTATGCCTTCATCTTCCGAATCCAGATTTATAAGTATTGTCCCTGTAAAAAAGCCGGGTTTCAGATTTATGGCACCTGTCATTCCCGATTCCTCATCAACAGTAAAGAGACATTCTATCTTACCTGCTTTAAGTTTTTTATCAGTAAGGATAGCCATCTGCGAAGCAATCCCGACACCATCATCTGCACCCAGAGTAGTTCCATCAGCTGATACCCATTTGCCATTTACAACAGGTATAATTGGATCTGTCATCCAGTTGTGGGGATGATCAGCATTTTTTTCTCCAACCATGTCCATGTGACTCTGAAGCACAACTGTTTTCCTGTTTTCCATACCAGGAGTAGCAGGCCTGGTTATCAGGATATTACCAATATCATCCTCTTTTG
>CAZKWD010000365.1:0-2833 GCA_964556175.1 uncultured Rikenellaceae bacterium | reverse complement strand
GAACCAGATAAAGGAAGTATTTTTAAATTTTTTCTTCCTTTTAATAAGTAATGATCCTTCTGCATGAAACTCATTCAGGCAGATGCTCATCGTCATTATTTTTATAAAAAACGATTTTGATTTTCACCTCATCATTTATTGTCCTGCCGTTCTCAATTGCAGGTTTCCATTCCGGACCCTCTCTAATAAGTCTGACCGCCTCTTCAGTAAATTCGATTCCCGGACTGCTGGTAACTTGTATGCTGTCAATTGCACCCGTAGGTTTTACAAGGAGATTTAATTCAACCACAACTCTTTGTCCATCAGGCAGGGTTAACGGTTTCCGGATATTTTCTTCAACGTAAAGGTCAAAGCTCTCCATGCCATCCGACGGTTCCGGGGGTGAATAATTTGTCTCTTTATATTCTGATTTCTTCATGGCACCTCCAACAGCAGCAGGAGCTGCTTTACCCGGCAGAGCAGCTGTAGGTTGAATATGACGATCTTCAGAAACCAGTCTCTCAGCTTCTTTTGCGCCTGTCTGAATAAGATTTTCGGATTTTTCCGGAATCACTGTCTCTTGTTTTTCCTCAGCAATTTCTATGGGGATTTCGGGTGTGATATCCGCTGTAACCGATTTAACCGGCTCAATCAGTTCAACAGGTTCTTCTGCTTTTGGTTCAGGTTCAGGTTCAGGTTCAGCAATGATATTAGTTGATTTTATTTCTTCAGGTTCTTCAACCCCTTTTGATTCAGGTATTTCCAGGGTAACCTTTTTTAAGGTAGTTTCAAGAGGCTCTTTACCGGTTTTATTTTTATTAACGATGATGAAGACAGAAGATACTATCATTAATACAGCTACAGAAGCTGCAATACGGTAATAGATGAACCTTTGCCTCCTGTGTATTCTGGTCTTCAATTTACTTCCGAGTTTATACAGATCAGAAACAGCCTCTTCGGGTAAAATTTCTGAGAGACCCTCTGCAGCCTCTTCTGCAAAAGGATCCTTCTGAAGTTGCCTCTGGAAGACATTCTCCTCTCTTTTTGTCATTTCACCCCTGATATATCGTATAAAATCAGGGAGAGAACCTTTCTTATTGTTACCTTTTCTTTTCATTTTTCTCTTCAAGACAAAGTTTCAGATTTCTTTTTCCATTTTGAAGATAACTCTTCACTTTTTTTTCACTTATCCCGAGACTAACTGCTATTTCCCTGTAGCACCTGTTCTCATAGTAAAACTGTTTGATGCAATACTTCTGTTCTTTTTTAAGTCTTTCAATACAATCGTTTATCGCATCTTTCATATCCGGTTCATCCCTGTCTATTGGATGCATTTCAGAGACGTTTTCCATAAAATTCTGAGGGTCAACAGCCCATTCTGCATGTCTTTCATTCTTCGATTTTACTGACCTCAGGTGCATCAGGCAATAATTCTTTGTTACAACATGAAGCCAGCTCCTGAAGTTTTGGATTTCCTGTTTTGGAATATCTGTGATCAGCTTTTCAAATATCTGTATAACGGCATCCATGGCTTCTTCTCTGTTTTTTAAGTACTTAAGACTAACACCATATACCAGGTGCATATATCCTGAATAAAGTTCACCCAGTACTTCCAGATCACCTGAAGAGTTGAATTCCGCTATTAGTTCCTCATCGGTTTTATTGTGATCTCTTTTCAATTTGATTATAGAAGCCATATGTTCCTTAAAGATACATTAAAATAAAAAGTCTGATATGGTTTATGGAATTTGAATATGAACTGCATCATATGGAAAAAGTCCAACCAAAATTTAATAGTCATGAAAAACAGTTTAAGAATTTTCGCAATACTGATCCTTTCAACGGTAGTGATCTCTTTCATTGAATCGAGAACCATTACGGGAACAGTATCAGATAATCAGGGTAATCCGCTGGCCGGGGTAAAGATATCTGTAAAGAATGCCCCCACAGGTACTATCTCTGATCTAAAAGGTAATTACAGTATCACAGTCGGCAGGGAAGATAAGGTACTTGTTTTCTCATGTGCCGGTTATGTGACAGTGGAGCAGAAAATCGGTGACAGAAACATAATAAATGTCACCATGAAACCTGAAATTCTCCAATTGGAAGATATGGCAACTGCAGGTTACGTTTCAAAAAAAGATATGGCTTCAGAGGTACGTCTGATGGTCCCCGGCATTGCTTATAAGTCAAGGGCTCATTTCCCGAGGTATAACAATAATTTCAATACCGAGGGATATGCTCCGATAAATGAAAACGGGTACAAAAACGTGAGGAACAATCCATTATCTACATTTTCAATCGATGTTGACAATGCATCTTATTCCAACATCCGCAGGTTCATTAATAATGGTAGTCTGCCTCCTGCTGATGCAGTAAGGATAGAGGAGATGATAAATTACTTCAGGTATGATTATCCTGAACCTGAGGGAGAGCATCCCTTCTCAGTTTATACCGAAGTTGCAGTTTGTGCCTGGAATCAGAAACACCAGTTGCTGCAGGTTGGTTTGCGAGGAAAGAGTATCGATAAATCCTCGCTGCCCCCTTCAAACCTTGTTTTCCTTATTGATGTTTCGGGCTCGATGAATTCACCCAACAAGCTTCCGCTGCTAAAATCGGCATTCGGACTGCTGGTAAATGAGCTGCGTCCACAGGATCATGTTGCTATAGTTGTCTATGCAGGTGCTGCCGGACTTGTTCTTGAATCGACTCCCGGCAATAGAAAAGAGGTGATAATGAGCGCTATAGATAACCTTGAAGCAGGAGGCTCAACTGCAGGAGGCGCAGGGCTGAGACTTGCATATAAGGAGGCAGAAAAGAATTTTGTTAAGGGAGGAAATAACAGGATCATTCT
>CAZKWD010000364.1:0-2862 GCA_964556175.1 uncultured Rikenellaceae bacterium | reverse complement strand
TCCCCCTCAGAATCTGCCTGAAAAAATACCAGTTCATAATTATTCGTATAATTAAATATATATCAATACTTTAAATAAATTCATCCATTCTCATTTCGCTCTCAATCCTCCCTCTGTAATTAACCTCTCCCCCTAAATGGAGTTGGGGGTAAAAGCCCCCCCTGGGGGGGGGTGGGGGGTTAATCTCCCCCCTGGGGGAGATGCCGAACCTGTGAGGCAGAGGGGGTCACTCATATCTGAGCGCTTCGACAGGATTTCTTGTCGCCGCCCTCCAGCTTTGCCAGCTGACGGTGAGAATTGCAATTATGACTGCAGTAAATACTGCAACAGCAAAAATCCACCAGCTCACTTCTGTTTTATATGCAAACCTTTCCATCCAATTTGATATAAGCCAGATGGATGCCGGAATTGAAATTATAGCAGATACCAGGACCCACTTTACAAATTCAATATTCAACATTTGCAATACCTCATTTATTGAGGCTCCATTTACCTTTCTGATCCCTATCTCCTTAAACCTTTTTGAAATACTTAAGAGCGAAATGCCAAATAAACCCATTACAGAGAGGATGGTAGCAATAAGTGTGAATGCTCCTATTATCTTAAGCTGGTCCCTTTCACTCTGATAAAAAAGATCAAGGTCATCGGTTAAATACCTTGTTTCAAATATCTCATCCGGTGAGATTATTGAATACAATTCCCTGAGCTTCTTTAAAACTGCCTTATCATTTTTCCCATCTGTTTTGATAGCAATAAGACCCATTCTTTCCGGATTCTGCGGAAGGATTACCATTGGCCTGATAAGTGAATGCATCGAATGGGCATGAAAATCACGTAAAACACCTCTGACATTAAATGCCAGAAGTCTTTCTCCTGCCTTTACATTATGTTCTTTTGCAGCCGATTCATTCAGGAGGACTTCAGGGGGACCTGGTTTATAAGGCCCGAATGAAGATCCATCGATAACCTCCATACCAAGAAGTTCAGGCATGCCCTCTCCCATTATTAATCCATCAAGACGTATCCTTTCACCATCAGGTGTGGCAAGATTTACAGGTAGAAAAGCGTTAAAGGGCGGTATAAATGTTCCCCCTGCCACATTCATAACACCAGGGATCTTTTTTAACTCTTCGGATATCGACTGGAAACTATTCTTAAGCTCATCGGTATTAAGATCTGTTACCAGTATATTCTCCGGATTAAATCCCTGATAGCCTGTTAATGAATAATTTATTTGTTTCGAAACTGCTGTCACAGATGATACGAGTATCATGTAGATGGCAACATGTAGAACCAGGAACGAATAATTCCACCTGCCAGGCCTTCCTGATCCGATGTTCTGTGCTGTAATAAGCTTCAGTACCGGGATCCTTGAATAATTAAATCCAATCAGCCATCCTGAAATAGTACCTGTAAAGACAATTATAAGAATCAGAAGGCCCCATAAAACAGGATTGAGAAAAACCTGTCCCGTCATCGTCTTATGCAGGGTAGTGTTTATGAAGTTCATACCAAAATCAATGATAAAAACCGCAGGGATAAGACCCAGAATAACAATCAGGTTTGATTCAACAAGTATAAGTTTCCTGATATTACCAAATGAAGCCCCAAAAACCTTCCTGGTTCCTAATTCATGTGCTCTTTCAGAAATACCGGCCCGCGCAAGAAGTATATAGTTTACAATTGAAATTACCAGTATAAGTATTGATATGGCTTCATAATATTTCAGATCTTCCGGATTTCCACGACGAAGGAAATAATTACCCGTAATATCCTCCGAACCAAGGTAGATATCTGCAACCGGCTGTAAACTGTAATGGAGTTCATCCTTGTTTTCAAGCGTCAGGAACTCTTTATACTTTTCCATACTCCGGGTTATTTTATCAAGGTCTGCATTCTTTTGCAGAACAAGACAGGAATAGAAGTCGGAATGTATCCAGCCTAATGTGGATTTTTGTTCATTGCCATATTCACCCAGCGATTTCTGAAACTGTATAAACATTTTTTCCGATAATTTTATATCGGCAATCATTGATGGATGAAGGGTGGAATTTGCAGGGAAGTCCTTATAAACTCCGGATACCGACAGTGCTGCAAAACCATCAGTAAATTTTACATGTATTACTTCTCCTATGGGAGATATCTCACCAAAATACTTTTTCGCCGATTCCTCAGAGATAGCTATCTCACCCTGAGAAATGGCCGGTGTACCTGAAATAAATTCAATTTTCAGAATTCTGTATAGCGATCTATCTGCAAATCCAAGATCATTTTCCCTTACAATTTCATTCTTCGAATTCCTTATCTGAATTGATCCTGCCTGATAGTACCTGAAAAAATCCTTTATCTCCGGGAACTCCCCGGCCATTGTCTCAGCAAGAGGATACTGGGTCTGGGATGAATTTCCTAAAATTACCCTGTAAACAGTATTATGATCGGGAATGAATTTGTCAAAAGATCTCTCGTGTATTATGAGAGCAGTTAATACAATTATACATCCAAGCCCTATACCAAGACCAAGAATACTGATGGCTGATGGTATTCTGTTCCTTAGAATACTTCTAACCGCCGCTTTAAAATCAGAACTAATCATTATAAATCTTTTATAGAAGACATCCAATATCATACCATTTACATATCTGGCTGTTTTACAAATATTTAAGAATCAAATGATTTTGAGTGCGTAAATAATTTTTACGCTTTTACGTAAAATATTTTTACATTTTCTTGGTTTCCTTATTAAAATGCCTTATCTTAACCACGGAAAATGACCCCCCAACCCCTCCCGACCTATGGTCGGGACAGGCTCTAAAGGGGGGCTATAAACCCATACATACAAATATTTAATTGTAGTTCAGGTTT
>CAZKWD010000363.1:0-2878 GCA_964556175.1 uncultured Rikenellaceae bacterium | reverse complement strand
TTCTTCTCATCCTCCTCCCGGGCCTCTTTAATGCTTACATTCAGCTCAAAGCCAATGAGCAACGCTATTGCATTAAGATAGAGCCAGATAAGAATAACCATGAGGGTCCCGATCCATCCATACAGCTTATTGTACTGTCCGAAGTGATTGACATAAAAGGAAAATCCGAGAGATGTGACTATAAAAAGAATTGTAGCCAGCATCGATCCCGGTGAGATGAACCTGAAATCGGTTCTTTTGGCAGGGGCTAAGTAATACAGAAATGAGATTGCCATGAAAAGCAACAGGACTACCATTATCCATTTAATAATTACAATAATGCTGATCACGAAACTTCTCTCTAGGATATCCAGTTCAACAAGGTAATTAACAACCGATTTCCCGAAGATAACAAGGAAACCGGCAAGAGCTATCATCATCACCACAATAAGAAGAAGAATAATGGAGATTTTTCGTTGATGGATCCAGGACCTGGTTTTAAAATTATGGGCTGATACCACAAATGCATGAATTATTGCATGAATGCCATTGGTTGAAAAAATGACAGTTACTAAAAACATTACCAGCAGCAGGGCTCCGCTTTTATTAGTGACGGTATCTACTATAGTGGTTTCAAGAAAGTTGAAGGCATTTACGGGGAGCATGTTTTCAAAAAGATCAATAAGCTCTTTCTGAAAATTGGGAATGGGTACAAAGGGTATCAGGGTAAAGATGAAAATTGATGCGGGCAAAAGGGCCATCAGGAGGTTAAAGGCAATTGAAGAGGCCCTGGTCACAAGCACTCCTTTTCTGAATCCTTTGATTACGAATCTTATTACATCACCTATGGGGACCCCGTCAAAACCGGGAAGAACCAGTCTTTTTATCTTTTCCCTCTTCCCGTTTATTCCGTCTATTAATTGCATATATTAACTGGCTTTTAAACTCATGTCGAGACTTTTGATATGATGAGTCAGAGCTCCTGCCGAGATGAAATCAACACCACATTCAGCATAAGCTCTTACAGTATCGTGAGTGATGCCTCCCGAGGATTCCGTCTCATACCTGCCATTAATAAGCTTTACCGCGGTGATAGTATCTTTAATGCTGAAGTTGTCAAGCATGATCCGGTCAACACCTCCGATTGCCAGTATCTCTTTTACATCATCAATATTTCCCGCTTCTATTTCAATTTTAAGCTTTCTGTTGTTTCCCTTAAGATATTCGCGGGTCTTTTTAATTGCCGTTTTTATACCTCCTGCGTACCGGATATGGTTATCCTTCAGCATTATCATATCAAATAATCCCATTCTGTGGTTCATTCCGCCTCCGATCCGTACAGCCTCTTTTTCGAAGAACCTGAAGCCGGGAGTTGTTTTACGGGTGTCAAGGATCTTTGTTTTCAAGCCGGCAACCAAGGTAACATAGCGATCAGTGTTTGTTGCAATTCCGCTCATCCTTTGCATTATATTGAGTACCAGGCGTTCAGCCTTCAGGATCGATTGTTGTCTTCCGGATACAATAAATGCAATATCACCTGGTTTGATATGGCTTCCGTCTTTTAGAAGTATTTCACATTTAAGGGTTTCATCTATAGCCGTAAAGACCTTTGCGGCAATTTCAACTCCTGCAAGTATTCCCTCCTCCTTTATATTAAGCTGAGCTTTACCCATCGCATCCACGGGAATACATGCGATTGAGGAATGATCGCCATCCCCCAGGTCCTCATCAATACTTTTTGAAATAAATTCCCTGAGGCTCCTATTTTCCATTTTCAGGTTCAATACGTACCGTATGAATAAGAAGCTCAGAACCTACTTTTTTAAGTAATATATAGACCCTGAAATCACCCTTCTCTGTTTTCAGAATGCCAATGGCATATTGTGCATCGCTTTTTGCACCCTGGTGACGAATAATAAAGTCTCTGGTTGGATAGGTATTAAAGAAATCCTTCAGGATGGCCTCTGCAACATTTTTTTTATAGAAATCTTCCTTATCGAGAAGCAGTACCTCTACCGTTGAATTCATGTATTTGGCTAATTCCGATGAATTACCTGCCTTAAAAGCTATGGAGATACCCCCGGGAATCTTTGTCTGTTCCTGCATATTAAAGGCAAGAGCGTTTAATACAATAATTATGGCCGGAATAATATTAATGAATTGCATCTGATTCAATTTTTCCTATTTCCAAATTCTACGCATCACAAATTTAACTAATTTCATTTAAGAAAACCACTTCTGCCGCATCATTATAATTATAATTGCAGGTACACGTTTTTAATTATATTTTTGCATGTAACAGAATGCTTTAAAACGTGCACAAAAGTCGCGCCAATATTTATGAAAATTGCATTATTGCAAACAGGTAAGACAACTGAAAAGTTTGTAAATGAAGGTGTTGAATTATATTCTGCACGCATTAGAAAATATTCAGGATTTGAGGTCATTACTATTCCTGAAATGAAGAATATTCGTAATATGCCGCCTGAAGAGGTGAAGATCAGGGAGGGGAAGAGGGTGTTGAGATCGATAGACAAGAATGATTTTGTTGTGCTGCTGGATGAAAAAGGGAAAGAGCTCAGAACGGTTGAATTTGCCCGGTGGATCGAAAAACAATCAATGCTTTCGGGGAAACGGATACTTTTTATAATAGGGGGTCCATGGGGATTCTCGCAGGAGGTAAGAGAAATCGCAGGCTTCACTCTCTCACTGTCAAGGATGACATTTCCTCATCAGCTTGTCAGGATATTGTTCCTGGAACAGCTTTACAGGACTCTTACAATAATTAAAGGTGAATCATACCATCATGAATGATTCATAATAATTTGATTATGAACAACAAACGGCGTACTTTAATTCTTTTGATATTCACTTTTGTAATTTTCCTGCTCGCCTTGCT
>CAZKWD010000362.1:0-2895 GCA_964556175.1 uncultured Rikenellaceae bacterium | reverse complement strand
TCGTTTTCTCATTTCAGTTCTCTCCTTTATTTACTTTTATCGAACATGAAAATCGTCAAAATTTTTTAAACTGAATTTCAGGATAGGATTCAGCCAGTTTTTCCAATTCAATTTCCTTTTTTCCGAGAACATAACGATCGAAAAAGGCCTTTGTCAATTCTTTGATCAGTTCGTGACATAGCTTCGTATTGATACGCCCGGCAACATTTTCATCATAGAGAGGCTGATCGGAGAAATTCGTGTGTTTTGCTCCTTGGATGACAATGCGGTATACATGTGCCGAATGGCTGATAAAATCTGATTCATATTTCCGAATCATTGTTACCATCTTCTTGAACTCATTATCGGGATTTTCTGGAATTTGAAGATCACTCTTCATGATCATGAAAGGTTTTTCGACGCCATGCCAGCTTACAGCAAAAAACACCTTCGATTACAAAATCAGTTGTTATAATGTTTCCAATTCTGAAGAACCTCAATGGCTTTTTCCATAACACGATCTCTGTTTTCATATACATCCTGCTGACTGGATTGAACCGAAATATCCGGTTCAATACCATACCCAACGAATTCCTTCCCGTCGGGATAATAATCTTTCTTTGCGCAGACCATGAAAACGCCTCCACCAGGCAAACTTACGGTAATAGGATTTCCAGTACCGCCAGCGGTTTTACTGCCAATCAACATAGCTCTGTTCGAATAATCTAACGGTAAAACAAAATCTTCAGCAGCACTGGCTGTTAATGGCCCGACAAGTAGCACCAAGGGACCAAGATAATGGTTGCCCTCAGAAGGGTCAATCGTTCCCATGCTGCCTTCATGCCATTCTTCCGGAAGCCCCCAAGACGCATATGCAGGCAGATATTTGCGTGTCTTCCATCTGGCGGTTTCAACTGGTTGATCGATCAAATGAGAGATGATCTTGTAACCGTAGTCGCTGTTTCCGCCAGAATTATACCGAACATCCAATATCATTCCTCTGACCTCATTCAAATTCAATTTATCGAATTCAAGATTAAATGCATCAACAATGCCTTCTGATCGAAATGTTGTTAGCTTAATATAAACAATCCAGTTCTCGAGAACTTTTTTTTCAACGAGTGGTTCCTGAAGAAATGTACGATACTGGAATGAGTTGTTCATAAAGCGTCATATCCGCGGTAACCAGCCGGCAAGGCATTGAAACCGGCATCGTCCGTGCCATCATCAACCTTCCATCCGGCAGTCGCTTTCAGTTTTTTACCCACTTCACCCGATTCTCTCCAGCCACGCTGGTCTGCTTCGTCCCCCATACCCAGGAAGCTCTCCATTTCTTTCCATTCCCCGTCGGTGGGAAGGTGCCAGCCTTCCGGGCAACTTTCACGGGCAGCATCATAGTTATAGAGTGAACCATATTTTTTATAGCTTGCTTCCTGCATGGCTTCGGAAGTGCTTCTGCCATTGTAGCCATAAACGTAATAGACCATCCCTTCGAACCGGGCATCGGAGACAGGATTTACCCCAGGCAGGTAGGCCAGGTTTTCAGCCATCCAGGTCTGGTTTCCTATTTGTACCCATTTGTAGACATGCCCATCCCTGGTATCGGTGAATGTACCGGTTTCCTGAGCATGCAGAGGAGGTAATACGATAACGACCAGGAAAAGAAAAGTAATTAACAATTGCTTTATATTCTTATTATTAACTGCAGATTTAAAATTATCCCGGTTCCACCCTCAGAGAATGTTAATCTCTTTCCGTCCTGGTAGATTTGGCTGAATTTGGACCCAGCGAGGGTCGTTTTTTATTCCAGCGCTGCCTCAGCCTGAAAGAGTCAAGTCCAAGGGAATTGCCTTTTGAATAGGGATCTTTGCCAACCTGCTCAAAGCGTATCGTATGTTTCCCTTTTTTCAAGGTAGAACTTCCCAGGTAATAATCCTTAACCACCTCCACAATAGCAATTTGCGAGCCCGGAGTACTGCTCTTCTGAAACAGGTTCATGATTTTAATATCCTCAATCTTATCCGGGTCTGCATAATCCATATCTGTGGTCATGGGAACCCGTGGGATTGGCTTACCATCGAGGTAAACCCTGTATATACCATAATTATCAGCATGGCTCAATTTTAATATAAGGCCCCGGTATTCTTCCTGTTCGACCATAAAATCTGCTTTCAGCCAGGCATTGTTTTCCTTGGCAGGGGTAAACAGTATCTGTCCATCACCCGTCCAGTCATAGCCTTTCTGAAGCTCCACTTTCCCGGGTGAATGGCGGACCGATCCGATCATATCCTTCCCCTCTACAATGATATCCAGGTTGGGAAGGACCCGTTCTTTGTAAGGGGGCAGGGGTGCGAACCTCTTTGGCTGTCCCTTCTGGTACCAGAAAGCCACGGTTGCCATATCATCTTCCCTTTCAACATGGCCGTCAGCCACTCCGCTATCTGTTTCATCGGGTGACATCCAGCCATGGTGTTCAATCTCAAACCGAAGGGATTTGCTGAACCTGACCGCATCTTTCATATGCCAGCGGTAGAGGGTATATTTTATCCCAAGGTCCTCCTCCCCGGTGCTGCTCATATAGGTACACCCGAAATAGTTAAACAGGTAATGGCTGAATCCCCAGGCACAGAGAAAATAATCTTCCGTACCTGTACCCCAAATGGAGGGTTCCTGTTCCCCGTCAACGTAGAACTTGGGATCTCCCTCCCCGAACCAGTATGGGCTCCTGGCGCGGACAGACATAACAGTACCCACGTAATGCCCCTTTCCTTCAATATCGGCAATCAGGTAGTCACTGCCCAGTTTCTCCGGGTACTCCTGCCGGTATTGTGCAAAGAAATAGGCCGTATTCCGGGGCAGCCTTTTATACTCGGTATAATCAATCACATAATAAAAACCGCGTGCGGATTTTTCGCT
>CAZKWD010000361.1:0-2901 GCA_964556175.1 uncultured Rikenellaceae bacterium | reverse complement strand
CCTCCTGCAGAAGCACAGTACTGGCCGGAACGACAAAGGTCTCAACCTCCCCAAGGTCCATTGAAACCCTTACAAACATACCGGGTTTAAGAAGTCCTCTCTTGTTTGGAAGTTCGATCTCAGTTATAAATGAACGGGTAGCTGAGTTGATAGTTGGCGCAACAAGCAGTACTTTACCATTGAAAATCTCATCTTCATAAACATCAGCTGTAATTGTTGCGTTCATTTCTCTTTTAATCAGTGGATAATATTGCTCAGAAACGGCTACATTGACCTTCAGAAGATCGACCTGCATCAGGGTTACAATCGCTGCTTTACCCGACATTGTTGTTGGTGCTCCGGAATACATTTCTCCATCTTCAAAATATTTTCCTGTTACAACACCTGTAAAGGGAGCTTTAATAAGGGTATTTTTCTCCATGAAGTTTACATTCGTTTTCAGGACATCATATTGAGTTTTCGTTTGATCATATGTCTGCTGCTTTACACTTCCCGTTCTAAGCAGTGTATCAAGCCTGTTAAGGTCTTTTTCCAGATTAGCAAGCTGAAGCTTAAGCTGGTAAAGCTGTGTCCGGTCCATCAGGAAGAAATTATCGCCCTTATTAACTTTATCTCCGTTTTCAACATATATTCTTTCAATCCTTCCGGGAGATGAGGGAGCCATATTAACCTCCTCGTAAGGAAGAATGGTAGCTGTATAGTCAATTGTCCTGGCAATTTTGGTTTTCGCCAGAGTTAAGACTTTCACGGGAATTGCAGTTTTTTCAGTTGACACTTCATTCTGAGCCGCAGATTTGTCAGTACCTGATGAACATCCTGCCATCAGGATCATACTGAAAATTATTACCGGAATTGTATTTAAGTATTTCATTATTAAATGTTTTATTGATTTTCTATTATTGATTACATATTATTTAACATCTTGTCGAGAGCCAGTTTTGTCTGCAACAGGTTCATCAGGGCTGACACATAATTGTTTTCCGCCTGAAGATACTGGCTGTTGACCTGTGTAAGTTCAAGGCTGGATGCCATTCCCTGGCTGAATTTGTTCTTCATGCTGTTGTATACTCTTTTTGATACCTCAACATTCTCCTTCTGGCTTTTATACTGCAGATTGGCATTTATCAGGTTATACCGGAGTTGCTTCTCCTGTATCAAAAGCTGTTCAGAGATCATATCTTTTGTATTTCTGGCTTTCTCCAGATTTAACTGCGCCTTTTTGATTCCTGCATATCGTTGCCCGCTTGCTATAATAGGTATTGAAAGCTGAAACGCTATAAGGGAGCTGTTGTACCAGTTAATCTCCGATATTTCATCTCCCATGCCTGTTTTTGTTGTCGATATAACGCCTGCCAGGGAGGGTAATACCTGAGCTTTCTTTGCCTTCAGGCCCAATGCAGATAACTGCTCCTGTCCTTCTATGAGTTTATAATTCAGGTTGTTTGTGTAATTGAATTCCTGGGACATGAGGGCTTCAACATTTATATCTTTTGTAAGATCATCCAAAGTCCCTGTGAGCTTGATCTTTGTATCTGACTCTACACCAAGCTGAAACCTTAATAAATTGTAATTTAGCTCTATAGTTCTTTCCAGTGAACTCTTCGAGTTTTCAACCATAGTAACATTTGAAACCATTTGATCAACATCTGTTGATTCCGCCATTCCCACACTGAACATTGTTTTTGTTGAATTAAGAGTCTCCCGAAGGTTGTAGAGATTACCATCAAGAATCCTCAGCGACTCTTCTGATACCAATATCAGGTAGTATGCAGATGCAACAGCTTCTCTGATATCTAGCTCGGTATTGCTTACGTTAGTTTCGGCTAGCTTTTTTGCGAGTTTTGTGGTTTCTATTCCTACAAGGTATGGAGCATTGAATAATAACATGCTTGCCTGTAATGCAACAGATGCATTATACTGAGTTCCCATGGTAATTTCAATTTTATCATTGGGATTACCAAAGAAGTCAGGAATAAGAAAGACCATCTGTTTGAGGTTGTCGGTGAAACCTGCGCTTGAAGAAACCTGTGGCAATCCTGCGGAAATTGCCTCCCATAATGCCATTTTAGATGCCTTCACATCCAACCTGGCTGAAATTACCATCCTGTTATGCTGTATGGCAAATTCCTGAGCCTCCTCTAATGAAATTGTCAATTCATTTTCCGGTACCTGTCCTGTCAGCATTGTCCAGGAAACTGCAAACGATACAACTGAGGTAATTAAAAATTTTCTTTTCATAAAATCAGATTTATTCTTTATCTTTTAAATGTTGACCATTAATTAATATTGGACCCTTCTTCTTATAAAAATTTATAAGTTCAAGACCCTTTTGTGTTGAAATACCCCTTAAGTAATTTATAAAAAAGTCCCTTATTACATCTTCATTTATCAAATCGTCCCCAGCAGATACATCCTTGTCGCCCGACATTTTCATAACTTCCATCAAACACTTGTTTGTTATCATTATGTCTAAATCCTTGCGAAAAATGCCTTCCTCAATTCCTCTCTTTAGAATTTCAGCATTATTGTTGTAGTAAGGAAGCTCATCTGTCTTATTAAACTTATTGATCATATCATTATGGAATCTTTTCATGTCCATCCGGAATGCGGGGCTCATATTCCGTAAATGTTCAGTCATTATATCAAGTATCATAAAGATTGCTTCAATGACATTTTCCGATTCATCAAGTGTCTTGTCTATCAGGACTCTTTGTTTTTTAGTCATCCATTTCAGGACTCCTTTCAGAAGTTCATCCTTGTCTTTAAAGACCTCATATATTGTTCTTTTTGATATACCCATTTGGTTCGCAAGCATATCCATTGTCACCGACCTTATTCCAAAGGTTCGGAACATAACCGCTGCTTCCTCTATTATTCTTTGTTTATTATCCATGGTAAAAA
>CAZKWD010000360.1:1820-2902 GCA_964556175.1 uncultured Rikenellaceae bacterium | reverse complement strand
CAAAAGAGATCGATCTGACAAAAGAAAAAGGAAAAATGATTGTGGATTTCAGTAATTAACAAAATAAACAATGCTATGAACAAGATTTTCAGACTTATCATTCCGTTGCTGCTTGTCAGCACATTTGCAAACAGTCAGGATACTGCGTATGTCTTTACAATGAAGAAAGAGCTGCCCTGCACACCCGTAAAAAACCAGGCTTCGTCATCCACATGCTGGTGCTTCTCGGGGATCTCTGTCTTCGAGTCAGAGCTTCTGCGCATGGGAAAACCTGTTTATAACCTTTCGGAAATGTATGTCGTAAGAGTTACTTATGAGAATAAAGCCGAAATGTATACCAGAATGCATGGCAGCTGTAGTTTTTCCGGAGGATCAGAATACGGTGATCTGCTTACAGTAAGCCGCGAGGCCGGTCTTTTGCCTGATGCCGCATATCCCGGTTTGAACTATGGAGAGATAAAGCATAACCATCGGGAATTGGGTGCTGTCCTCAAAGGTTTCATGGATGGCCTGATTAAAAATTCCAAACTTACAACTGCATGGTTGCCCGGATTTAATGGTATCCTCGATGCATATCTTGGTGAAATACCGGCTACATTCAGCCATGACGGGAAAACATACACTCCTGCCAGTTTCATGAAGGAGCTGGGCATTAATCCTGACGATTATATCTGTTTAACATCATTCACCCATCATCCGTTCTACGAGCCATTTGTTCTGGAACTGCCAGACAACTGGGCTGCCGGATTGTTTTATAACCTGCCTCTTGATGAATTCATGCAGGTCTTCGACAATGCTATAACAAACGGATATACCGTGGGCTGGGCCAGTGATGTTAGTGATAAAGGTTTTTCGATGAAAGAGGGTGTGGCTGTTGTACCGGAAAAGAACTGGAACGAGATGATCCAGGATGAAACGGCAAAGCTTTTTAAAGTACCTCATACTGAAATGGTTATCACCCAGGAGATGAGACAGAAGGAATTTGACAACTACTCCACTACCGATGATCACGGGATGGAGATCATGGGTCTTGCAACCGATCAGGAGGGAAATACTTTCTATAAGGTAAAAAATTCATGGGG
>CAZKWD010000360.1:0-1720 GCA_964556175.1 uncultured Rikenellaceae bacterium | reverse complement strand
CTGGATAAGCAATTTGTCAAGAAAGATATTTCAGAGGGTAAGATGATGGTTAAATTCAGTCTCGATCCGGGTATTTACGGCCTCTCCCTTCTGGATGACGAAAACAGCAACGGGAAAATGGAATATAACTTCTTCGGTATACCAAAAGAAGGATTTGGATTTTCAGACTATTATCATACAGGCATCACAAAACCCAAATTCGATGCTTTTAAATTCAGCATTGATAAAGACCAAACAAAGAGAATAACGATCAGGATAAGGTATATGTAGCTGGGTTCTGGGTTCTGGGTCCTCGTTCCGCATACCGGACATTTTGGTACGGCTTTTGATAATGGTATAATGAAGAGATGGTTCTTCATAAAACTTACGACAATGAAAAAGTTAATAATCACATCGATTCTCGCAGTCCTGGTCGCTTTTGGGACCACAGTTATGGCGCAGGACTATCCTGATGAATACCTGGGACTGCCGGGAGACAATCTTAACCTCTATGCAGTGATGAAGCTGTTCCAGGAATCAGAAACATTAGAAGGTTTTGAGAGAAGTCTGAATGCTGAAGATTCCAGGATCAACAATCTCGACCTCAACGGCGATAACTATGTTGATTATATAACCGTCAGCGATTATGTCGACGGTGATGTCCATACAATAGTATTACGGTCTGTACTTGATCAGAAAGAATACCAGGATGTGGCTGTATTCACCGTTCAGCGGTTCTCTAACGGATCTGTACAGATACAGCTTGTCGGTGATGAGGCTCTGTACGGCAGTAATTACATAATTGAGCCTTATTATGAGGAGACACCAAATCCCGGATATACAGGCAACCAAACAGTAGTGAATGTCACCGTGGTCAGGACCACACCCTATCAGATTGCAACCTGGCCGGTGATACGATTTATATACCTTCCAAATTATGTTGTATGGCGCTCTTCATGGTACTGGGGTTTTTACCCGAGATACTGGAACCCCTGGCGCTCATATTACTGGCACTACTACTACGGTTACCATTATAACTGGTACCATTATTACTACAGACATTACCACTACTGGGACCGTCCCCGGTACACACGATACAATGACTTCTACTATAGCAAGATAAGGGTATTTTCTCCGAAAGTGGTTGTAAATATAGGGGGGGGTAATTACAAATCTACATATGCACGTCCCGAACAGCGCAGGGATGGTGAGGCTCTCTATACAAAGATGTACCCCTCCCAGAACAGAAGGACACCGGAAGATGATGCCATTGCAAGACATGTGAGTCAGGAAAGAAGAACTGCATCGCAGGCAACCCGTGAAAGAGATGCAACCGGCACCACCACAACCCGAAGGTCATCCGGCTCTGCAGGTGAAAGAACTGTGACCAAGTCCTCAACAGGACAGGATACAGGTACAACACGCAGGTCGACAGGCACAGCTGCCGGCAGAACAGTTACCAGGACCGATCCAGCTCAGAAAGCTGAGACAACACGCAGGTCGACAGGGACCGTTACTGAAAGGACAGCTCCCAAATCTGAACCTGCTCATAAAGCCGAAACCACAAGGAGATCAACAGGCAATACTACTGAGCGGGCGGTATCAAAACCGCAATCTGCACCAAAAGCTGATGTTTCACGCAGGTCAGCACCTGCTGCAACACAAAGGACCCAATCGAAATCTGAACCGGCTAAAAGGGCTGAATCATCAAGAACAACAAGGTCTTCAGCTGCAAGTGCAA
>CAZKWD010000359.1:0-2926 GCA_964556175.1 uncultured Rikenellaceae bacterium | reverse complement strand
TTTTTCATTGCCTGCAGTACTTCAAGGGTCTGGTAGCATATGCTGTCGAGTGCGGCACGTGCTATATGTCCTGCCGTTGAACCTCGTGTAATTCCTGTTATTGTACCACGGGCATGCTGATTCCAGTATGGAGCCCCCAGTCCTGCAAAAGCGGGGACAAAATAGACTCCTTCGCTTCCCTGGACTGAAGCTGCAAGCTTTTCAACATCTCCTGATTTTTTTATTATTCCGAGTGAATCGCGCAGCCATTGAACAACTGCCCCGGCAATGAAAATACTTCCTTCGAGGGCATAGTAGGTTTTATTACCAGTCTTCCAAGCAATTGTGGTCAGAAGCTTACTCTTTGATTCAATTGGTTTGGTCCCGATATTCATTACCATGAAACATCCCGTACCATATGTGTTTTTAACCATACCCGGATCAATACACATCTGCCCGAAGAGAGCTGCCTGCTGATCGCCGGCGATACCTGAAACCGGAACAGGAGAATCAAGCACTTCAGAGGTCATACAATACTGTTCACTTGATGATCTTACTTCCGGCAACATGTTGGAGGGAATATCAAAAATCTTAAGTAGCTCATCATCCCATTTAAGAGTATGTATATTGAACAACATTGTTCTGGACGCATTTGTAACATCAGTGATATGAAGCCTCCCCCCTGACAGATTCCATATCAGCCACGAATCAACTGTCCCGAAAGCAAGCTCTCCTTTTTTTGCCAGGGCACGTGCCCCTTTTACATTATCAAGGATCCACTTCAGCTTTGTGGCAGAGAAATAGGCATCGATAATCAGCCCTGTCTTTTTCTGGATCTTCCGGCTGTATCCCTCTTTCTTCAGCTTATCGCACAGACCTGAAGTCCTCCTGTCCTGCCATACTATAGCATTATAGACAGGTTTGCCCGTTTTCCTGTTCCAGACAATCGCTGTTTCCCTCTGGTTTGTTATACCAATAGCTGCTAAATTGTTGCTTTTTATGCCAGCCCTGGTCAATGCTTTCTTCGCAACCTCAGCCTGGCTTGCCCATATTTCCAGGGGATTATGCTCAACCCATCCCGGCTTCGGAAAGTACTGGGTAAATTCCTTCTGTACCGAAGCAACCGGCAATCCGTTATGATCAAACACAATTGCCCGTGAACTGGTTGTGCCCTGATCAAGAGCAAGAATAAATCTTTCCATATTATAAATAATTTATTGTCAACTTGTTGTATTCCTCCAATTGCTGATCCTTCCATTTATCGTCATATCTGAGTTCTTCTGCCATTATATCCGCAACTGCAGGTGCAATAGTGATGCTTGCACGTACATCGAGGAACAGTGACCGTGTTCTTCTTGCAAGCATATCCTCAAGGGTTCGTGGCATTTCATTTCTGCAGATCCAGATAATTTCAGCCCTGGTATAAGGAAGAAGAGGATTCATCAGTTCACGCAGGGAGGGTTTCCCACACATCATCTCTTCAATTTCAACTGCTTTATTTCCATATATCTGAAGACGTTCTTCATGTAATGCCGGATCATGTGAAAAGAGACTGAATTTTTTTGTCATGCATTTCTTGTTTTCCAGTATCCCTGCTCTGATCGCCTTGTCAATAGTCTCCTCGGCCATTCGGCGGTAGGAGGTCCATTTTCCGCCGATAATGGAGAGAAGTCCCGATGGAGAAAGTGTTATCTTATGCCTGCGGGAAACCTCCTTGGTGGCTGAAGGATTATCAGGATCAGCGGCCAGAGGCCGAAGTCCGGCAAAGATACAGAGGGCATCTTTTCTTGATGGCTTATTAACAAGGTATTTCCCTGCTGTACGGAGTATAAAGTCAATCTCTTCATCCAGGGCTTTTGGCTCCAGTGTTATTGTATCAAGAGGAGTATCTGTTGTGCCTGTAACAACCTTCCCATACCATGGAATAGCAAAAAGGACCCTCCCATCATCGGTTTTGGGGATCATTATTGCCGACTGACTCTGAAGAAATGAATTATCAAGCACAATATGTACACCCTGGCTGGGTCGTATTGTCGGTCTTGCCTGCGGATTATCCATCCTGTGTATCTCATCAGCAAAAACACCTGTGGCATTTATAACAAGTTTAGCGTTTATGTTGTATTTGCTTCCCGTCTCCATGTTTTCCGCATAAACACCTGTTACCTTTCCTTTTTCATTCTTCATCAGGTCATTGACTCTGAAATAATTCAGGACAATACCCCCGTTTTCCACGCATGCATTTGCGAGAGAAATTGCCATTCTTGAATCATCGAACTGACCGTCATGATAGACGATCCCTCCCCTGAGTTTTTCGGGTTTTAAAAGAGGCAGGCGCTTTAATGTTTTCTGATGACCGATAAAATATGACCTCCCAAGGCTCAGCCTTCCTGCAAGGAGATCATAAAACTTCAGGCCGACAAAATAAAGAATAACATCCCAGAGTCTATAAAGAGGGATTACAAACTCCTGGTTTGCTGTTAAATGCGGTGCGTTCCTTAACATTATCCCTCTTTCATGAAGGGCCTCTTTTACCAGAAGAATATCACCCTGTGCCAGGTACCTTACTCCTCCATGAACCAGTTTAGTGCTTTTCGAAGAGGTGCTTTTTGTAAAGTCTGATTGCTCTAAAAGAAGAGTCTTGTAACCTCTTGTTACAGCATCGAGTGCAATGCCCAGGCCGGTAGCCCCGCCACCTATAACAACTACATCCCAAGTCTTCTCTTTATTGTGCAGTAAATCAGCAATTAAGCTATTTCGATTCATATAAAAAATAGTCTGTTATTTGTGTATTAATGTTACAACAATTAAATGAAAATTCAATGAAAAGAAAAAGAAAATCTATTTAGTTGATCCTTAGTTAATATTAATAGTCTGATTGTTAATAACTTATGCTCTTTGAAGTCTTGATTTTTGCATGGTTTTTTGTTAAATTTGATCAAAACCCTGG
>CAZKWD010000358.1:0-2940 GCA_964556175.1 uncultured Rikenellaceae bacterium | reverse complement strand
TCCCGCTCGTAATAATCTGGATGTGTAAAAAATGGAGCTTCTTTAAAAAGCTTGGTTCTATTGTTGTTGCTTACGGATTTGGCCTGATACTAAGTACAACAGGCATTATTCCAAACGGCAGCGACGCATATCAGGAAGCCCTAAGGGGGGAATCATTCCTGTCTTCCGAAGAGGTGCAGGAGTTGCGAACATTAGGGATAATCAATGAAGATGATATTATCGTGAATAATATTACTGTTGCACAGGATACGCTGCAAGCCATAGGAGTGCTCGCGTTTCCGCTTCTGTTGTTTTCACTCAATATACGACGGTGGCTTAAGTATGCGAAGGAAGGTTTCATATCAATGGCCCTGGCTTTCGTATCCATTATAGTGATTATAATATCAGGGTATCTGATTTTCAGGAATATTGTTCCCGACGCATGGCAGATCGGAGGAATGCTCGTTGGAGTCTATACGGGCGGAACACCCAATATGGTGTCTCTGAAACTTGCACTGGACGTTGATCCTACTTCTTTTGTCATGGCAAATACATACGACATGCTTGTGGGTGCAGCCACAATAATCTTCTTTATAACAGCAGGCCCCCGTGTATTCAGGGCATTTCTCCGACCTTTTAAAAAGATGGCCGACAGCAATGTCACAGATGAAAGCATAATGGAAGCTGAGAGCTTTGAAAATTATTCAGGAATGTTTAAAAAAGAGGTTCTGCCAAGACTTCTCAAGGGTTTAGGCCTGGCAATAATTATTCTCGGCTTGTCGGTAGGCATAAGTATACTTCTGTTTGGCGCTATCAAAGATCCTGTAGTAATTCTTACAATAACGACACTTTCAATCATTGCATCATTATTCCCCTGGGTCAACAGGATTGAAAAGACTTTCCAGCTGGGTATGTATTTTGTCCTTATCTTTTCCCTGTTAGTTGCTTCCATGGCTGATCTCGGAGCCATCTTCAGCCTGGGAATGCTTGGCCTTCTGGGATTTGTAACATGGTGCTATTTTGGCTCATTGTTGTTACATCTTTTATTATCGGTTATATTCAAGGTCGATGCGGATAATTACCTGATCACCACCACGGCTTTCGTGTTCTCACCGCCTTTTGTGCCCGTGGTTGCTGCTTCCCTGAAAAACAAGGATGTTATTATAACCGGAATAACCGTAGGTATAATAGGTTATGTAGTAGGCAATTACCTGGGTGTTGCCCTGGCGTATTTTATGAGGGGAATGTGAGGTCTAAAACAGATAATTCAGTCCCATAGAGAATCCGATATTCCCATCCTGTTTATCCAGTGCTTTTCCGATATCAATTGCTATGACGAAATTCTGATTCATGACCGGCATAATGCTTACACCGACACACTGATGCAGTTTCTCCTCGCCCGGTTTGAAGTAATCCGTGAAATTGTCAGTCGGATAGAAAGTGTTAAAGGTAGCCTCAAGATCACCAGGAAGATCAATTGTATTTGTGACCATCCCGATATCATAGAACAGATCGAGACCTATGTAGATATCCTGGTTAAAAAGTGTGAAGTAGACAGGCTTCCAGCGAAGCTCGAAGTTCCCGAGGATATATGCATTACCTATAACCCTGTTTTTCACAATGCCTCTCATTGTGCTTGAACCGCCCAGTCCCTCATTTGTAGCCCCTGTAAGCATTGACGTTATTGCCTGTGACTGATAGAAGAATGGAACATCTCCTGTAAGTGTTGTCTGGTAATTCAGTCGGTAAACAAAAGAAAGATCATTCTCGATCAGAGTAAAATATTGACGATGTATTATATAAAATTTAGAGAATCCCCAGTCGTTCCCCATAAATGAAGGAGCAACTTCAACGCCCAGCTCTGTCCAGATCCCTTTCATGGGATTGGGCCGGTTGTCACGGTTGTCCCATTCGACACCTGCTTTGATCGTATTGACCCATCCGCCGTCGGCTTCATTGGCAGAGATCAGCCCCATATACTGGTAACGTTCAAAGATACCAGGAACAGAGTCAACCGAAGGCAGCAATACATCTTTCCCTTTATTAAGCTTGTTAATATCAACCGAACTGTTGCTGAAATGTTGAAAAGCAAATCCTGCACTCCACTTTATATGTTCTCCGGCCAGTTTCCCCTGGAAATCATTCTTGAACCGGAACTGGTTTCTTTGAAAACGATAAAGCATGCTGCTCCTGTAATCAGCTGCGTCATCATCCATCCAGTCTATATTGAAAACAGATTCATAGCCGTTAAATCCGTAAAAATGACTCGCCTGATCGGGGAGATAACTGAGGTCACTTGCCATGTGAACCCCCGGAATAAGATGATTGGATTCATACATGAACCTGTAAATACCGCTTCCTTTTGTGAAGTGCGACACTTCAGTATATGTATGGTCAAGATATTCAGGATATACACTGGGGTTGCCGTAATTGAAAAACTCTACAAGAGCCCCGTACTGAAATCCAAGATTGGAATCAAATGTTATTGCAGGAAGAGCACCGCCGAACTTCCATCCGGTCTTTACCTTCTTTTCCTTTACTTCTTTTTGCTCTTCCTGTCCGAAAACCTGAAGCGCAAAAATTGTAATCAGAAGAAATGAAAGGGTCTTTTTCATAGGTTATTATAGGTTTGATTGACGGCACTAAAGATAAAGAAAAACGCAAATATTGAACTGATTTTTTAATATTTGCTACCTTCGGCTATTAATTTTACGACTAAATACCTATATGGGTCTGCTGATAAGAAATATAAAAGGGCTGATACAGGTTGAGGAGAAACCAAAACTCAGGGTCTGCGGGAAGGATATGTCGGTGATTAAAACCATACCTGAAGCATACCTTTATATTGAAGGTGACAGGATATCTGATTTCGGAAAGATGAAAGACATACCCGGGGAATACAGTGAGCCGGGAAATGATAAAACTGAAGTAATTAACGCATCAGGACGATTTGTATTTCCC
>CAZKWD010000357.1:0-2942 GCA_964556175.1 uncultured Rikenellaceae bacterium | reverse complement strand
CATAATGCAAAACATCATTGCTTTGCATATATTCTTGGATCTGAGGGCGATACATGGAGAGTTAATGATGACGGTGAGCCTTCCGGAACCGGAGGGCGCCCAATTCTCGGAAAGATAAGATCATTCAATCTGACAAATACACTTATTGTTGTTTCCAGGTATTTCGGAGGGACCCTCCTGGGAGTAAGCGGACTGACAAATGCCTATAAATCAGCAGCCATGTCTGCTCTGGATAATGCCGAAATTACCGATCATATAATACAGGAGTTTTATGAAATCGAGTTTCCTTATTCAGCTATGAATGACGTTATGATGGTGATTAAGGTGGAAAATATAACTCAATCGAAACAATCTTTTGATCTTGAATGCAGGGTCATGCTGAATTTCAGAGCATCAGCAAAAGAGAGGATCCTGGACAGATTATCAAGAATTACCGGTCTTAATTACAGGTTTATATCGTCCGGATAGTATTGAGTTTTTGGTTAAAGTTTTTAATTAATTATTAACAGACACCAGTGTTTTGGTTAATCTTGAGTAATTTTGAATAGATCAGTTAATTGCTTCTAAATAGTCCCAGTCTAATGAAAAACAGAAGTTTAGTCTCAATAGATGATTTCTCGACCAGTGAGATGATCGACATTCTCGATATGGCCGAAAAATTCGAAAAGCAACCTGTACGGAAACTATTGGAAGGCAGGGTAATAGCTACACTTTTTTTTGAGCCATCAACCAGGACCCGCTTAAGCTTTGAGAGTGCCATTAACAGGCTTGGAGGGAAAATAGTCGGATTTTCTGATGCAGCTAGTTCCAGTGTGACAAAAGGTGAAACTCTCCACGACACCATCAAGATGGTAAGCAGTTACAGTGACCTCATCGTTATGCGTCACCCCATTGAAGGAAGCGCAAGGTATGCCAGTGAGATTGCTACTGTTCCGGTGATAAATGCAGGAGACGGAGCTAACCAGCACCCTACACAGACAATGCTTGACCTTTATTCAATAAGGAAAACCCAGGGAACACTTGAAAACCTCAATGTTTTTATGGTGGGTGATCTAAAATATGGAAGGACGGTTCATTCGCTGGCGATGGCCATGTCGAAGTGGAACGCTACCTTTAATTTCATCTCACCTGAAGAACTGAGGATGCCTGAAGAATTCAAGCTCTATCTCGATAATATGGGCCTGAAATATTATGAACACTCTGATTTCTCGGAAATAATTTCAAAAGCAGATATCATTTATATGACACGGGTTCAGAAGGAAAGATTTTCTGATCCCATGGATTATGAAAAGGTTAAGAATGTTTATGTATTGAAAAATGCGATGCTGAAGGAGACAAAACCCAATATGAGGATATTACATCCGCTGCCCAGGGTAAATGAGATACATACTGATGTGGATACCAATCCAAAGGCTTATTATTTTGAACAGGCTCTCAACGGAGTTTTTACACGCCAGGCAATACTGTGCACATTATTAGGTATTAAATTGTAAAGCGAAGAATCATGAAGGAACCGAAACAATTGGTAGTCAGTGCCATTCAGAATGGAACTGTAATTGATCATGTGCCGGCAAAACAACTCTTCAAGGTAATCCAGATACTCGGGCTCGATCATATTGATAACCAGATCACTTTCGGGACAAACCTTGAAAGCAAAAAGCTTGAAAGAAAAGCAATCATTAAGATTGCCGATATGTTTTTCAAGGATGATGATATAAACAGGATAGCTCTTATAGCCCCAGATGCCAAATTGAATATTATACGAGATTATGAGGTTGTGGAAAAGAAGGTGGTGGTCGTTCCTGATACGATAATAGGTATTGCCAGATGCATGAATCCCAAATGCATAACAAATTTTGAACAGGTCACAACCCACTTCAGGGTGGTATCAAAGAAAAATGTTGCCCTTAAGTGCCACTATTGTGAAAAGATAACCAACCAGGAAAACCTGGAAATAATTTAATTCTGTATATACAGACAGATTCAAGATTCAAGATTCAAGATTCAAGATTCAAGATTCAAGATTCTCAATTATTATTATTCAATTCCGAATTCAACATTCCGCAATCCGCAATTCCTGAGAGCTACCTTAACCTGTCAAACGATCTGACAAGTTCCTCATCCTTCCTTATCCCCCTGTAAGCCAGAAACGCGCAAATAAGCATTAATACAGGCAGAATTATATTTATTCCGGGAGAAAAAACTGCATTGTAATTCCTGATCATATAGAACGAGTAGACTGCCAAAACAATAATCATAATTATTATAAGGCCTATCAGACCCGCTGTAATCCTCATTTGCAACTTCCTGTTTTTAAAAACAAATATGGTTATAATAGAAACGAGAGGTATCAGCAGCAATAAAAAAGTGACGGGGATCACTTTTTCTATATTCTCCGTAACAGTACTATCTGTTACGGAGAATATTCCCCCCAGCTTGATGTAAAACTGATTATGCAAATCATCCTTGAATCTTAATATCTTACCCCAAAGGAATAAAGTTGAAAACAAGGTTGTCATTAGTAAATATAATGACTGTATACGTTGTATCATGATACGGTTTTTTAATGCAATGTAAAAGTAATATGTTTTATTCAAATCATCCTTAAGAGAAGGCCCGATGAATATAGGCTGTTTTATGAATATTTAACATATTTTTCAATGAGCATATAATCCAGCAATCGACAAATTATCTACATTTGCTGACCGGCAAAACAGATAATCAATTCATTGAACCAAAACCGGCATTAGCTGTTTAGGAACCAGATGAAAAAAATAAGATTTTAATTCATGAATAGAAAATTAAAAACAATAATAACAATAGTGTTAATTATTGTACTGGCGGGAATAATATTTTACCCCAAGATAAAGCCGTTTATTTCAGCTAAATCAAGAAATTCAGGCCAGGTTTCAGGAAGGGGTCCTGCACAGGGTCCGGGAGCC
>CAZKWD010000356.1:0-2946 GCA_964556175.1 uncultured Rikenellaceae bacterium | reverse complement strand
GAAGCTTTCTTTGCAGCATCAATGATTTCCGGAGCCGGTTTCTTTTCATTGTAGGCATTAAGTGCAACCTTAACATATAATCCAGGTAACACTTTCATTGCTTTTTCTTTAAGATCAGCAGCTTCATCACCAACCTGGTCTGCCAATGTAACCACCTGTTCGAATGCCACAATAGCAGCACCGGCATCCGTCTGTGAAGCCTTGGCGCCTTCATTATAGGCCGAAATTACATCATTACGTGTTTGTGCGTTGAGGTTTGTACCTATAATAGCAGAGACGACCAGTATCCCTGCAATCTTTCTCATTTGTTTAATGTTCATTTTAATTCAGATTATGAGGTTATTATAAACACTGTTTCTTTTTAAAGTCGGTAAATATAGAAATTATATTTTAATTATAAAGTATGGATATAGACAGACATGACAGACGTACAGCGTACAGCGTACAGCGGAGGCGGGATGAACAAGACGGAGTTCCGCACGACGGAACGAAATATGTCGTGTCCCATGCAAATGGAAGGAGCAAGATTTTAATTCAGTCAATTGACATTTCTGAATACTCTTCTGAAATGATATCCATAAATGCTGTAGGTGACTGCCAGGGGAAATGACTTCGGTTTGTTAAAAATGCTCCAGAGAAGGAGCTTCCAGAAGTATTTTCGGTTCTTATTTAAAATTCCTATATATAATATCGATTTTATTAATGCCATAAACCTGTTTAGTGAGAGCGGTTCGCGAAACGGAGGATCATATTGTTCCAGGAACAGTTTTACTCTGGCATAGTAGGATTTACAGGAATAGATATTCTGAATGATTTTCTGATATCCTTTCAACAATTTATTTTTACCCATTGCCGGTTTAAAATTGATTGAGTAATTGGTATTATCTCCGGTAAATACATCAGTTATCCTGCCTTCCTCTTTCAACCGCTTGTATAGTTTTGATAATCGTGGAGCATTAAGAAGTCCTACCATCGCAGTTATGATACCGCTTTTTTGAATAAAGTCGATCTGCCGTTGAAAGATATTCGGGGGATCGTTATCGAACCCGACTATAAATCCCCCATATACTTCCATCCCATAACGCTGGATTATATTTACACATTCTTTCAGGTCACGATTATTATTATGCAGCTTGTTGCACTCTATCAAACAACTCTCCTCCGGAGTTTCAATACCCACGAATACTCTCGTAAAGCCTGCTTTGACCATCATACTCATAAGATCTTTATCGTCAGCCATATTAATAGAGGCTTCTGTTAAAAATCTGAACAGATTGCCATTTGATTCCATCCAGTTAATGATAGCCGGAAGTAATTCAGTTTTTAATTTCTTTTTATGCCCGATAAAATTATCATCTACGAAAAACACGCTGCCTTTCCATCCTATTTGCAGCAACTGATCCAGTTCGGCAATAATCTGTACCGATGTTTTTGTACGAACATGACGGCCAAAAAGGGCTGTAATATCACAAAATTCACAATCATAAGGGCATCCTCTTGAGTACTGTATCCCTGCCGTTGCATATTTACCTGATTTTAAAAGTGAATAATCGGGCAAAGGTGATTTTGTCATATCTGCAAATTTATCTGACTGATAGATCTTTTTTGGCCTTCCGTTTTTAAGGTCTTCAAGGAAAAGAGGTAAAGTTATTTCTGCTTCATTAAGCACTAAATGGTCTATTTCAGCAAACTGTTCATATTCTTCCGTAAACAGGGGGCCGCCTGCTACTATTTTGGTATTAAGCTGTTTGCATCGTGTAATAATTTGTTTTACCGAAGCCAGCTGGACAGACATAGCACTAATGAAAACATAATCTGCCCGGACAATATCTTTATCCCTGAGTTTTGTGACATTAAGATCCGTGAGTCTCTTATTCCAGTGGTCAGGTAATAATGATGCTACGGTAATTAAACCCAGAGGTATATTCGATGCCTTTTTGGATATGAACTTTAAAGCATGTTTAAAGCTCCAGTATGTATCCGGATACCTGGGATATATCAACAGAATATTCATAATGGCAAAAGATAATTTTTGACAAAAGTATTTTCATGATATATCCATTACAAAAAAAAGGGACTAATACACACGAATCAGGGACTAATCAAATAAAATGGGGATCAATATCACAGATCAGGGGCAAATGCCATTCGCCCCTGGTCACCTACAAGGCTTCTCTGAGCTTTAACAGATACTGCCTCGAAACCGGGATTCTTTCCTGGTATCCCTTTATTGTTATCCAGTGACTGCTATAATCCTGATGAAGTTTTTCGATAAAATGCATGTTTACTATGCACGATCTGTGGCAACGAATAAAATTCGAATAGGGTTTTATCTGAAGCTCAATATTCTTTAAAGTATTCCGTATAAGTGTTTTCTTAAAGTTGTCGCCATCCATATAAACTATTTCCACATAGTTGTCAGCAGATTGAATAAAGATAATCTCAGCAATAAGAAGTGTAAGGTTTTCGGCACCTGTCTCAGAAATAAACTCAATAGATTTATTAAGGTTATCTTCTTCGTACTTTTCAATCTGTTTTTGAATTGCTTTCCTCTCGGAAATAAGTGATTCATTTTGTTGAATCAGCACCTTATTTACATCATATAATTTCAAAGCCACCGGCGGGGCAAGACAGATCAATACTATTTTGAAAACGATATAGAAGGAGATACTTACAAATCCCACATACCGCAGATAAAAGACAAAAGCAACGGAACAAAGAGTTAAAATAATAATACCGCTCAGGTAAGAAGTCAGGACAGACTTGCTGCCGTTTTGATCATTTTTTTGGATCATCCGGGAGAAAGCAACCCGCATTAAGAACATGAATAAAAAGACAATGGCGCCAAAACCGGCAACAAACAAAAGTCTGTTATTAAAATCGAATCTTTCGAGAGGAAACGGCTGGAAAAAAAGAATGAATAAGAATATGCCAAAACTTATACTC
>CAZKWD010000355.1:0-2961 GCA_964556175.1 uncultured Rikenellaceae bacterium | reverse complement strand
CGATATATCCCGGCTTGTAAATGTACCGGACGAATTTCTTGCTTGATTTACATTTGATATTATGAAGAAGATCTTTATTACAGGAATACTGTTTTCAGTATTCTCAGGTATCCTGATTGCACAGGAGATAACATTTCCGGAACTGCAAGGGTATAGAAAAATAATGAACTACCCTGTATATTACCAGGACAATTTATGGGATCATATTAATGGTGCTGCCGACGGATACCTGGCTCTCGGTTTCGTGGATCTGAATGTTGTTGAATATAAAAAAGGGAAAAACATAATTAAACTGGAAATATACCGTCACAGTGACCATACAATGGCATTCGGGATATATGCATCAGAACGCTCTCCCTCATACAGATTTTTAAACCTTGGAGCACAGGGTTATATTACAGGCGGGGTAATCAATTTCTTCACAGGAAATTTTTATGTAAAAATCAGGACACATTCCAATAAATCCAAAGTACTGCAATCGGCTGAGTCATTGGCAGTAAGGGTTGCCGCGATGCTTGGCGGTGATACGGAAATGCCATCTGTACTGTATCAATTCCCGGATGAAGGGAGAAAACCAAATGAAGAGACCTATATCAATGAAAGCGTTCTCGGATACCAGTTTCTGAATAAAGCATTTAGGGCATCATATGGTGTGGGAAATGATAATTTTGATATTTTCCTGATGAAATTCAATGATCCTAAGGAAGCTTCAACGGTAGCACAAAAATATCTGGCCACTGCAGATCTTGAACCCCTTCAATCCGATAACGGAAAGTTTGTTTTTACTGACGGTTATAACGGCACTATATTCCTTGCCTGGAACCGGGATCTGGTTGTTATTATTTCAGGACTCGCTAAAGACCAGTCAGATATTGCTGACAAATACACCTCGGCAATACTTGAATAGACACCAGATAATTCCTTGAATAAAGCTTTCAGTCCTGTTCAAGATATTCCTCTAGTATATGCTTAAGCTCATCATATGAGTTAACAACCGGAATATCGCTGTGATCGTTTATTACATTTTGCGGGGGCCGGTATAAAATACCGATATCCGCTTTTCTGAGCATATTGATGTCGTTATATGAATCACCTATTCCAATCACCTTATAATTAAGACTTTGCATTGCTTCGACAACCTTCATCTTGGCGTCTTTCTGGCGAAGGTTATAGTCAACGATATTTCCAAGATGATCAATAGTAAGATGGTTGCAGAAGAGAACCGGGCGGCCCAGTTTCTCCATCAAAGGATCTGCAAATTCAGTATAAGTATCTGACACTAATATAAGCTCCGTTCTTTTTCTCAGCCAGGAGATGAACTCTGTTGCTCCTGGCAGCGGTTTTATACCTGCTATGACGTGTTGAATAACGTGAATGGTGAGATTGTTCTTACGAAGGATATCGAGCCGGTGTTTCATAAGAACATCATAATCGTTTATATCGCGGGTTGTTAGTTTTAATTCATCGATACCGGTATATTTTGATACCTGGATCCATATTTCCGGTACAAAAACTCCTTCAAGGTCAGCACATACTATATACATATCATTTTTATTGGGAGTGAAGCATACGGATAAAACTCCTTAGCTTATCGTAATTATTTTCCAGTTCAGTAAATTCTTCTTTTTTGTTATCAAGACCTGCGAGCGATTCGGGTGCAGGTATCTTCAAACCCTGTATCCTGTCCAGTTCTTCTCCGAATTTTGCAGGATGAGCAGTTTCCAGTGTTACAAAAAGCTGATTTTTAGTTGTTCCAAATAATTTCTTATAGGTTTCCACACCTCGCCACGCCACAGCTCCATGAGGTTCGAGAATCAATCCATGGTTTTTGTAGCTTGTGTAAATGGTTAACCTGGTTTCTTCATCGGATGAACTGATGCCAAAAAAATCATTCCTCATTCTTATCAGTTCAGGGATTTTTAACATTGTCCCCTCTTCGTTCATCATCCCGCCATAGAGGGCAACAATCCTGGCAAGATTGCCCGGATGTCCTACATTCATCGCACTTGAAATACAGTTTATTGATGGATTTATCGTTTTATAGATACCTGTCCTGAGAAATTCCGGAACTTCATTATTTGCATTTGTTGATATGATGAATTTCCGGACCGGAAGCCCCATTTCACGGGCAATGATGCCGCCCATCAGATTGCCGAAATTACCTGAGGGTACACTGAATATAGACTTGTCAGTAATACTGTTGGCCAGCTTTGACCATGCATAGAAGTAATATACAGCCTGCGGCAGTAATCTTCCGATATTTATTGAATTAGCTGAAGTCAGGGGGATATCTGATAATGACTCATCCCTGAAAGCCATTTTTACAAGCCGCTGGCAGTCATCAAATTTACCGCCAAGAGAGATGACCCTGACATTATCATGCAATGTGGTCATTTGTTTTCGTTGTGTCTCGGAAACCTCACCGGCCGGGAAAAGTATTACTACATTAATATTACTTAACCTGTGGAATGCACTCGCAACAGCACTGCCGGTATCGCCTGAAGTAGCAGTAAGAATAGTATATTTCAGATTGTCGCGCGAACTGAAATAGTGCATCAGCCTTGCCATTATTCTTGCTGCAAAATCCTTGAAAGAGGCTGTCGGTCCCTGATCAAGCCTTAGAACATAACTGCGATTATAGACTCTTTCAATTGGCACATTAAAATTGTATGCATCACGGCAGATACTCTTCAGCTCATCATCGCTTATCTCATTAAATAAAAAATGCTTTAGAACATTGTATGCAACCTCAGGATAATCAAGATTGGAGTAACCCTGTAATTCACTCTGTTTAATATCCGGAATATATGAAGGCATATATAAGCCTCCGTCAGGAGCCAGCCCCCTGAGCAACGCCTCACCAAAATTAACTTCCGGCGATTTTAAATTAGTGGAGTAATATTTTATCGGTTTATGTTTCAGATTAAATATTTAATTTAAAGTTCAACAGATCTATTTTTT
>CAZKWD010000354.1:0-2964 GCA_964556175.1 uncultured Rikenellaceae bacterium | reverse complement strand
CATATCCTGGCAGATCAGGGAGGTTTACAATCTTCCTCTGACCGTGAATCAGAATCGTTGTTGCAAAAAATGTTAAAACAATGATTATCAGCTTTCTCATAATATATGGTTTTATGTATTTTTTTTTAACCACGGAGGATTAACCCACCCCTGAGGGTGTCTCAAAAGCCTCTCTATGGAATTCAACTCTCTCAACTTCTTCAACTCTCTTAAACTTCTTCAACCAAATTCCTTATATTTCTTCATAAAAATAGGCCATTTTCTCATCTGCATCATCCCAGGTATATATTTTTTTTTCTTTATTGAGCCAGTAGAAATTAAGGAGGGCAAAATCGCCCGCACACATAGTTGTATGAACAAAAAGAAGCAGCGAAAGGCTCCATTTCCATAAGCCGGGAATATAAAAGATCAGAAAAAGCAAAATCAGGGTTACTGTAATAAATGGAATCAGCGCAATGATCTTGAATTGTCTTGCCTCAGTTACATGACGGTGAGCAGTTACATAGAAAATATATTGTCTAAGATCCATGCCTGCCCTGATATTTCTTGCACCTGCCAGGAATAAAGGTATGACGTGCAGGAACTCGTGGACAGGAACTGACAGCAGTGGGAATAACACCAGTCCTAACATCGAGTGGAACAGGATATTCTTAAATGGGTAATACCCTGCAATATTGATTCTTACTGTGAGGGCAATTCCGAGGAAAATAATACTGGCAGACCAGAAAAAGACCATTACTCCCGATTTCTGTCTGAGATAATCAAGGACAAAACTTACAAGGTCGTTGTATGGAACTGCACGTATTTGTCGGAATTTAGTCTGATCTTCAAGGTCTTCAACCAGCAATGCCATAGAATAAAGCTTTTTCCAAATTTAGCTTTTTCTTTTCATTCCGGAAGGTTCAGGCGTTCTACTATATCCTGAAAACGGGGATCATCTGCAAGTTTTTTATAATAAGGATTATTTCTGACCCAGGGAATGAAATCATGCCTCTGTTTGTAAGCTTCCTCTACCCAGTAAATGGCTTTGTCTTTATCACCCAGGGCAGAATAAATATCTGCCAGTCCCCATGTATGCCACCTCATATTTTGTTCTTCCATTTCGGCAGCAATTTCAAGAGCATTATCTCTTTGTCCTGCAAAGGCATAAGCAACTCCCAGTCCGCTAGCAAAACCTGAACGGGGAGAATATATTTTTTTCAGCGTATCAATAGCTACTTCATATCTTCCCATTTCTGCATAAACCATACCCAGTACATAATATGCCATGGGATAGTTGGGATTAATTTTTAATGCATCCTGTGCATAAGTAATTGCTTCTTCATAACGTCCGAACCACTGGTACATCCATGCAAGGTAGCCCGGGCATATAGGATCAAGGGGATCGATCTGAATGGCCTCTTTCATTTCATCAGCAGCTTCATCTATCTTGTTGGTAAGGGCAAGATACCAGCCATATGTGTAATGAGCTGCAGAGCTGTTAGGATTAAGGTCGATAGCACGTTTAAGATGGTGTTCAGCACGGACGAAATCATAATCATGATAAAGATATGTTTCTGCGAGTACGACATGTGCGTCGGCAAGATTAGGGTGTAATTCGGACGGATCCAGTTCGATAGCTTTAAGAGCATATGCCTTAGCCATTTCCAGAGATGCCATGCCGGCTCCGTGACCGGCACTGCCGTAACCCAAAGCCAGTCCTATATAGGGTTCCGGATCAGCAGGATCAATATCAATTGCTTCCTTGTAATATTTTACACCCAATTCAAAACCCTCCTGTGTCAGTTGATTCATGTAGTATGATCCCCTGGCACAGGCTTTTCTGACATCCGGATTAACATTCACTGATGCTGATATCACTTTTTCTTCCTCTTCTGTTGCCTTAACCTTCAATCCTTTAAGTATTTGATTGATTATTTCATTATAGACATTTGCCAGATCCTTGAAACTTTGATTGAATGCAGAACTGTAAATGTATCTTTCATCAGGGAAAGCTTCAACAACCATTACTTCTACCCGGAGATTCTCCTCAGTCCCTTTTATGGATGATTCGATAAGGTTATTAACACTAAGCTTTCTGGCAATCTCCCGGATAGGTTCCTCACTGTTTCTAAACTGAAGTGTTGTTTGTTTTGGTCTTACAATAAGGTTGCTAATTCCCTGTAAATGACCGGTTAAATCACTCTGGATCATTTCGGCAATCCATTCCAGTTCAGGGTTCCCGGTAAAATTAGAAACCGGCATTACAGCGATAGTTTTTTTAATTATTTCTCCTGATGACACTCCCTGTTTTGTCGTTTGAAATAATTTAGGGATAAAAATGATAATCGCCACTATTGCCAGCAACCCGAAGATTGCTGAGGCAATGTATTTCCCGGGAATCCGTTTCGGCGGGGCAAATGTTTCAGCAACCGATAAAGGTTTCCCTTCAATTTGTTCAGGCTGTATACTTGTCTGGTATGATTTTGTTGCTCTTTTTTTCTTATCAGGATGAAGGCCGTATATTATATCCTTTATCGTGTTGGCTACTTTATTGATCTGATCACGGTAATAGGTCTTGTTAAGATTTTTATCGGGATTGTCACCCGGTTTCAATGGTCTGTTAACACCGGCGCTTGAAAATATAAAATCAATGGAACGGAGCCGGCAGCCAATTTCATTTTCAATCAGTTCAGTATCGGCAGCATCCAGATCATGGATCTTTACAGGAATAATTCTGCTGCACACATTTCCGCTTGCCAGCTTTACATCCCTGCCAAGAGAATCTGAGGAAGCCATTTTATTGAATGCAACAAATTCATTTACCCAGGCAAAACTATTGGGATCGCAGTAGGTCTGTGAAATTATTGGTATAAAAACCACCGATTTAAGCTTAATCTCCAGGCTTTTATCTACATTATGAATTTCCAGTAATCCATCATGTGGATTTTCATCGAAATAGACTGAAACATCCTCTTTAAAAGT
>CAZKWD010000353.1:0-2967 GCA_964556175.1 uncultured Rikenellaceae bacterium | reverse complement strand
GAACGGACTGCTGTTGTTGTAAAACAAAAAGAAGAACTCGAATCAAGCATCCATTATGCCAGCAGGATTCAGATGGCTCTTCTTCCATCCGAATCCATACTTGTGGAGAATATAAAAAACTGTTTTGTTCTCTTTAAACCAAGAGATATTGTCAGCGGTGATTTTTATTGGATGACAAAGAAAGGGGAGAGGCTTTATATTGTAGCTGCTGACTGTACGGGGCATGGCGTGCCCGGAGCCTTCATGAGCCTTCTTGGAATGTCATTTCTTGATGAAATAATAAGCAAGGAATCTGCTCCAAAGGCAGATATGATGCTCAACAACTTGCGGCTTCATGTTACTGAATCCCTGAAACAGTCCGGAGTGGAAGATGAAGCTAAAGACGGTATGGATATAGCTATACTTGTAATCGACTATAAAACAAATCGTATAGAATATTCGGGCGCCTATAATCCTTGTCTTAAAGTCAGGAAACTTACTGAAGATGAGGCCGTTAAATTTAAGGAAGACTCCATGGAGATGCCTGATGGATCAATGTCAGACGGTAACTATTTCCTCGAAACTGTCTATGCCAACAAGATGCCTATAGGTATATCTTCAAGAATGAATGAGAATTTTAACCTTCATGATTGGGAATACACAAAGGATGTTTCATATTACCTTTTTTCGGATGGTTATATTGATCAGTTCGGAGGAATAAACGGGAGAAAATTCATGAAGAAAAACTTCAAGCGGCTTATCCTCGAAATACAGGATCATCCTATGAAAAAACAACAAGAGCTTCTGGAGGAAAATCTTGCTGCATGGATGGGCGAATCACCTCAAATCGACGATATACTTGTAATGGGAATCAGAACCTGAAAGAATATATATTGAATATAATAAAACTTATGATGATGAAATTTTCAATGAACATACCAAAAAGATACGTTTCAATTTTAATCATTATCTATTTTACTATGACTAATACGGCTTTTTCTCAGGAGAGACCTGCTTTTGACAAAATAAATACATCAGCAGGTGTTGTGGAAATGCATTTTATCGGTCATGGATCACTTATGTTTAAATTAAACGATTATTGCATTCATATTGATCCTGTCCGCAGTATGGGAAACTATGATGACCTTCCCAAAGCTGACCTTATACTGGTAACGCATGAGCATTATGATCATCTTGATGCTAAACTTATTGGCGAATTGCGTAAACAGGAAACCGTGATGCTTTGCAATGAGAATTCTGCCTCGGAAGTCTCCTGGGCAGAACCCATGAAGGCAGGTGATACCCGGAAGGTTGGAAATATAGGCATCGAAGCTTTGCCGGCTTATAATATGGTTAATATGAGAGCTCCCGGGCAGCCCTTCCATCCCAAAGGTGTTGGTTTAGGCTATGTAATAACAATAGGCGATAAAAGATTTTATGTCGCCGGCGATACGGAAAATACACCGGAAATGAAAGCTCTTAAGGATATCGATGTGGCATTTCTTCCAATGAATCTTCCATATACGATGACACCGGAGATGGTTGCAGATGCCGCAAAGGCATTTAAGCCTAAAATACTGTATCCATACCATTACGGTGAAACCAATACCGATGAACTGGTAAAATTATTAAGCGACACTGACATAGATGTAAGAATCAGGAACCTTCAATAAAATTCAATATGGGAAGAATAACAAGAAGAGGATTTCTCAAGACAGGTATCGCCGGTGCCGGTATGGCAGCACTTTCACCATCAGTCATCTCATCAGTAGCGCCGGCCAGGAATGAAGATATTATTTACAGGACTCTTGGCAGAACCGGTTTAAAAGTACCGGTTATCAGTTTTGGCGTCATGCGGTCCGATAATCCCGGCCTTTGTAAAGCTGCATATGATAAAGGCATTAAGCTTTTTGATACTGCAAACGGTTACCAGGGAGGTAATAATGAGACAATGCTGGGAAACATGTTCCGGGACTACCCCAGGGATTCATTCATCCTGGCCACAAAAGTAAAGCCGGCAAGAGACAGGGATGGTAAACCAAATGACGATACTTCACCTGACAGTTTTCTCGAAATGTTCGGCACAAGTCTTAAAAGATTGCAGATGGATTTTGTTGATATATTGTATGTTCATGATATTAGTAATCCTGAAATGCTTGAATATAAGCCTATTATAAATGCAGTTCAGAAGCTTAAGAAGGAAGGAAAGATAAAGAATATTGGTTTTTCCACACACAGGAATGAAGCCCGGGTTATTGATGCTGCTGCAGACATGGATATATGGGATGTAATTTTAACACAATATAATTACAGGCTTTCTTCCCTGAATGAGCTGAATGCTGCAATAAAAAAGGCGGCCGGTGACGGAATAGGCATTGTTGCCATGAAGACTCTTGCAGGCGGCGGATTTCTCGACAGGGAAAGAACCAAACCAATGAACACCACTGCAGCAATAAAGTGGGTATTGTCAAATCCGGATGTTCACACCACAATTCCCGGAATGACCAACTTTGATCAGCTTGAACTGAATGAAAAAATACTCACTGATATAACCCTGACCGACAAGGAAAAGAGTGACCTGGTAGCTGCTATTAATGAACCGGGCATTTTCTGTTCAGGATGCAGGCAGTGTATTGCCTCTTGTCCCCATAACATTCCTGTACCTGACCTGATGCGTGCATATATGTATGCATATGGTTATATGAATCCCTCGATGGCTAAATCTCTTCTCGGAGAACTTGGCATCAACAGCGATCCGTGCAGCAACTGCGAAACCTGCAGCGTCAGATGTACCAATAATTTTAAGGTAAAAGAGAAAATAGCCGATATATCCCGACTTGTAAGTGTACCGGACGAATTTCTTACGTGATTTACATTTGATATGATGAAACAGATCTTTATCACAGGAATACTGTTTTCAGTATTCTCAGGTATCCTGAATGCACAGGAAATAACATTTCCGGAACTGCAAGGGTATAGAAAAATAAT
>CAZKWD010000352.1:0-2974 GCA_964556175.1 uncultured Rikenellaceae bacterium | reverse complement strand
TAGCTGCAATCCAATATTCTTATTGGTTTTGCACGAATTCAGCGAGGTCATTAAGAGGCCTGCAAAAGCTATCAAAATAACAGAAGTAAAAAGGGTTCTTTTTTTCATAGTTGATCAGGATTTAATTTTATCGAAAGATACAAATTATATTAAAAAGTTGAAAGGCTGAAGGGTCGAAAGGCTGAATAGATCATTGTGATATAAATTTCAGTAACGGTATAAGTATCGGTTTCCCCTTTTCGGCTCTGTAGATGATTCCTGAAGTATCTTTTTCGTGATGAACATACGGATTCATTTTACTTACAAAGGTCAGGGCCCTCTCCCTTGCTTCATTACTGTAGTTTGCAAATACAGGATAAACCGCTGAAATCAGATCAGGAAGTTCATCTTTGTCAGTGACTATGGTCCCTGCCGGCCATTTTGTATCACCATCCTCTTGAAAAATCACCACAATCCCTCCTGATGGAATCCAGTTCATCCAGTTCATCTCGTCGCCGGCGTTCTTTTCGCTTCCATGCTTTATGATAGCTTCCGAATAGTATCTCTTCAATCCATCTTTAAACAGAGGCGGCAGCCTGGTTGCATCAATATAACCCGATATAAGACGGCAATTATTATAATGGGCAACGCTGAAATTAAAGTCTTCTGATACAATACGTCCGTTGTTGTTTGCCAGATATGCAGCAAATAGTTCAACCAGCGATCTGAATTCCACAGTGGTTGTATCTGCTAAAGGATTGTACCTGCTGATAAATTCTCGTATCGTCTTTTTATATCCGGTTTTATCTGAAGAGCCCGGATTGAAATCAATGGAAATTGATTTTATCTCCTTCGGTATCTCCTCGAGTCTCTCAATAATAAGTACCGCTTTAGGTACCTGCCTGCGTCCTTCATTCCTTAGCACTGGTTCTGTTATTGCTGTATCGTCCCTTTTTATTTCTTCCGCATCAATTTCGAATGAACCTGAGGCCAGACCGCTTGATGATACTGTTATCCTTATCTTTCCGGGTTTTCCACTTGCTCTGATAACATTGAATACCGGCATTTCGGTGTACTTTGCACCCTGGTCAGAAACATACCTGCCTTTCTCCGATTCAAACACCGGAGGTCCTGCCAGAATTGCCGGCCCTGTTACCGACCATTTAATTGTATTTGTAGCCCCAACAACATGATTCCCCTGCGAATCAACAATATTTGCTGTTATTATGGCTATTGAACTGCGATCTGCCCCGATCTTCCTGTGTGATCCTTTAACTAAAATCCTTGCCGGTTCACCCGACCCTGTTTTCTTCTCTGTGCTTTTCCCTTCCGATGCCGGATACTGTTCAAGTTCCTTAAGCACAATATTATCATATCTGTGTCTGGCAGCTGAACCAGCAGATCCGCCGGCGATCCGGTATGCAGTCAGGATCCGGGTTGTATCTTCTGCACTGGCATACTTTGAGTCCGCAGCATTATCCGTCATGCTGCCCATGCTCCAGAACATTATGGAGGGGTGATTCCTGTCGCGGCTGATCATCTCCTTCACCTGCTGCTCCTGTACCGTTCCGGAGAAAGGCTGATTCCCTGTATTAGGGGATTCCTCGATAACTACAAAGCCATGATTATCAGTAAGATCATATATCTGTTTGTTCCCCGGGTGGCTGTAATTAAGCAGAAGGTTGTACTCTTTGTTATCCGCAAAATTCTTGAAATCAGTTGCAGTAATCCAGGCGGGTATAGCTCCCCCCAGCCAGGGATATTCCTGCCTGTATTTTCCACCTTTTATAATTAGTCCCATGCCATTGAAATACAGAGTATTCTCATTGTAATTCCATCGGAACCATCTGAAACCCAGGGGACTTGTATAGCTGTCAGTTATACGGGCTCCATCGGTCACTTCAGAATAGACCCTGTACATGTAAGGATTATCCGGTGACCACAGGTGTGGTTTCTTTACTTTTTTTAAGACCTGGTCGAACATGTATAACTGTCCGGGATTAATTGTGTTTCTCGATCTTATTGTCTGTATTATCTTTCCTGAACCATCTATTATATAAGTATTCAGCATGCAATTCTTTGGCTGGTCATAATCATTTTTCACCCAGGTCTGAATCCGAACAACCGCTTTTTTGGCTGATACCATTGGTGTGGTAATAAATGTCCCTCCTTCATGTGATGCCGATCCCTGCATAGGTATATAAAGCCTGTCTTTTATTGCAATTGTAACATTCCGGTTCACACCACCGTAAACATAAAAGCTGTCAGGGTTCATCGGTGGTATATTATATTCGTCATTCTTCCTGTTATTTACGGCAATC
Organism: uncultured Rikenellaceae bacterium; assembly: GCA_964556175.1. GTDB lineage: Bacteria > Bacteroidota > Bacteroidia > Bacteroidales > VadinHA17 > LD21. The sequence goes on along the minus strand of CAZKWD010000352.1, from coordinate 674 downwards.
GCCAGAACATTATCCTTTCCCGGGACAATAAGACCGGTCAGGTCAAAATCAAATGAGCCGTATCCTCCCTTGTGATCACCCAGATACTTTCCATTCAGCCAAACCTTGCAGTATTTTTGAACCCCTTCAAATTCTACAAATATCTTTTGCACTGCAAACCTCTCATTAACAATGAAATGCTTGCGATACCAGCCCCATCCTCTCCACCAGTAGGGATTATCATACTCCGATGTGTCTTTTATAAAAGGGTGGATATCACCTGTGGTTTCATAGGTTGACCATGTATGGGGAATGCTGACTATAGGCCAGTTCAGATCATTATAGCCGGCAGCTTCATATCCATCTCCTGCATTCTCACTCGGATAATAATTAAAGGTCCAGTCGGAGTTGATTATCTTTTCTATCCTGGGACTTACAACTAAATCTGTCGATTTCTTCTGTGCAACTGCTGAACAAAAACAGAATACTAGTAATAGAAGAATTATTATTTTTCTCATGACCAGAAATTTTCCATCAATAAAATTACTATAAATCTCCCGGAAAAACATATATGTTAATTTATTTATTTTTTTGTGCTTTTTCTTTGATTTATTAAAATAAAACATACCTTTGTCCGTCGATTTGTAAAAAACAATGACGAAAACTTTAATACATATTATTACCCTCATCCTTAT